>NZ_JBBNGE010000015.1:0-72962 GCF_040095255.1 Segatella sinensis
TCTAACGTTTACTCTATAAACGTACACCTGCTTGCTTTTATTGTGCTATGCTATCCACACGCTTTTGCAAGTGACCCTAATAATCTTTTTGGATGGCTGGTTGGGCGAAGCAATGGTTAATCAGCTCTGTCTTTCCGATGCGTCGAGGGGAAATCAGAGCCATGTTATTCTCATTGGTCAGCATCTCTGTGATGTGCTGGGTTTCTTCCACACGGTCGCAGAAGTATTCCGGACCGGCGTAACCATTTGTGACAAAAGGATTCTTCATTACCATATTTATACCTTATTATATATTCTACGTTTGCAATTCTTTTGCAAAGATAATGCAAACGAGCGCAATGTAAGCTTGCTTACAAATTGCCGAGTGCAGCTTATCTTCTGCAAAGATACAACTTTTATTCCGATTATCATAAAGTGATTATCATAAAATGATAATGAAATAAGGAATTTTATCATTTGATGATTATCATAAATTGATAATTATGACATGGAGACTCCTCTAATGTCAATAAAAAAAGGGTTGCAATCCTCGAAAAGATGGATTACAACCCTTTATACCTTATTATATATAAGAGTTAAGATAACTCTATTATATACTTCTTTGAGGAGGCTTATTACAGCTGAGCCAACTCTACAACCTTATCTACTGCAGCGCTCAAACCGTCTTTGTTCTTACCGCCAGCCTGAGCATAGTGAGGCTGACCGCCACCGCCACCCTGAATCAACTTGGCAGCTTCGCGAATCATCTTACCAGCGTTCAAACCGTGATCCTTTACCATATCATCGCTGAACATCACGCTGAGCATAGGCTTATCGTTGAAGTAAGAACCTACTACGCAGATCATGTTCTCAGGCAAAGCCTCGCGAACCTTGAATACCAAATCCTTGGCAGCTGCTGGCTCCATTGGCAATACGGCTGTAACAACCTTCACACCATTGATTTCTCTTGCATTCTCTACAAGCTTATCCTTGGCACGCTCCACAGCCTGAGCCTGGAACTTCTCAACATCCTTCTTCAAGGCATCGTGCTCGTCGATGTACTTTCTGATGACACCCTCAAGATCCTTGGCATTGTTGAACAAGCCCTTCAACGCTACGATGGTATCCTGCAAGCCGTAGATAGCCTCCTCGCAAGCCTTGCCTGTCAAAGCCTCGATACGGCGGATGCCGGCTGCTACGCTGCTCTCAGAGATAATCTTGAAGAAACCAATCTTACCGGTGCTCTTGGCGTGAATACCACCACAGAACTCGGCAGATGGACCGAAGCGAACCACACGAACCTTGTCGCCATACTTCTCGCCGAAGAGGGCGATAGCGCCAAGCTCCTTAGCCTCCTCGATAGGAGTATCGCGGTGCTCATCTAATGGATAGTCGGCACGGATCATTTCGTTTACCATGTGCTCTACCTTGCGGAGCTCCTCATCAGTTACCTTCTGGAAGTGAGAGAAGTCGAAACGCAAGGTGTCCTTATCTACATAAGAACCCTTCTGCTCTACGTGCTCGCCCAAAACCTGCTTCAAACAGTAGTCGAGCAAGTGGGTAGCTGTATGGTTGGCAGCGCTTCCCTCGCGGCTTTCGATATCAACGCAAGCCATGAAATCAGCGTTTACATCCTTTGGCAACTCCTTTACGATGTGGATGCTCTGGTTGTTCTCGCGCTTGGTGTCGATAACCTGGATAGTCTCATCCTCGCTAACGAGTACACCCTTGTCGCCAACCTGTCCACCCATCTCACCATAGAATGGAGTGTTGTCGAGTACCAACTCATAGAAAGTGTTCTTCTTCTGAGTCACCTTGCGGTAGCGCAGGATGTGGCACTCATATTCTGTATAGTCGTAACCCACGAAGTTCTGGTCGCCTTCCTTCAAAACCTCCCAGTCGCCGTTCTCTACGGCAGCAGCATTGCGGGCACGCTCTTTCTGCTTCTTCATCTCCTCGTCGAAGCCTGCAGCATCTACTGTGTAACCATTCTCACGGCAGATGAGCTCTGTAAGGTCGAGAGGGAAACCGTATGTATCGAAGAGGCGGAATGCACTTACGCCGTCGAGCTGAGTCTCGCCATGAGCCTTGAGTTCGTCCATATCGCCATTGAGGAGGTTGATACCCTTCTCCAAGGTGCGGAGGAATGAATCCTCTTCCTCTTTCATCACGCGGGTGATGAGCTCCTGCTGAGCTGGCAACTCTGGGAAGGCTGCACCCATCTGCTCTACCAATACATTGACGAGCTTGTACATGAATGCCTGCTTCTGGCCGAGGAATGTGTAAGCGTAACGTACGGCACGGCGCAAGATACGGCGGATTACGTAACCAGCCTTGGCATTGCTTGGTAACTGGCCGTCGGCGATAGAGAAGGCTACGGCACGGAGGTGGTCGGCGCAAACACGCATAGCGATGTCGATCTTCTCCTGCTCATCCTTACCCTCACCATTCTCACCAGTAGGAGTAGTGAAGCCATACTTCTTGCCAGAGATAGCCTCGATTTCCTTGATGATTGGCTGGAAGATATCTGTATCATAGTTAGAGTGCTTATCCTGCAACATGCGAACCAAGCGCTCGAAGCCCATACCTGTATCGATAACGTGCATTGGGAGAGGTTCGAGAGAACCGTCAGCTTTGCGGTTGTACTGCATGAACACGATGTTCCAGATTTCGATGACCTGTGGGTTATCTTTGTTTACCAACTCACGGCCTGGCACCTGAGCCTTCTCCTCTGGAGTACGTGAATCCACGTGAATCTCAGAGCAAGGACCGCAAGGACCTGTATCGCCCATCTCCCAGAAGTTGTCGTGCTTGTTGCCATTGATGATGTGGTCGGCTGGCACGTGCTTAGCCCAGTAGCCCGCAGCCTCGTTGTCGCGTTCCAGACCTTCCTCCTTACTACCCTCGAATACGGTAACGTAGAGGTCGGCAGGGTTGAGCTTCAAAACTCCAGTAAGATACTCCCAAGCCATATCGATGGCGCCTTCCTTGAAGTAGTCGCCAAAGCTCCAGTTACCGAGCATCTCGAACATGGTGTGGTGGTAAGTATCGTGACCTACCTCTTCGAGGTCGTTGTGCTTACCGCTTACACGGAGACATTTCTGAGTATCAACACGACGAACATCCTTGCCTGGGTCCTTTGTACCGAGGATGATGTCTTTCCACTGGTTCATACCAGCGTTTGTAAACATCAGCGTTGGGTCATCCTTGATAACCATAGGTGCTGATGGAACAATCTTGTGACCCTTACCTTCGAAGAATTTCTTGAAGGATTCGCGTACTTCATTAGCTGTCATCATATTATCTTTTATATTAATCTTTTTTAATTCTCAAATGCTGTTTCAGAGGCTGTATTTCTCCTCTGTTTTGATTATTTTTTGCCCTTAAGGGCATTTTCTTCCGAAAAACTTTGCAAAGATAAGAAGAATTGCTTAATTTTGCAACAAAATTAATTATTTTTGAAATTAAAGTTTGGAAAAATGGCTTTAAATACAGATAAAAACGTAAAATTGTACTATTCCATCAAGGAAGTGGCTGAGGAAGTGGGTGTAACGGAGTCAACTCTCCGTTATTGGGAAAAGGAGTTTCCTTTCCTCAGGCCTAAGGTGGGCGTGAACAAGGTGCGTCAATATTCTGACAAGGATATTGAGCAGGTGAAACTCATCTATAACCTGATCAAGGTGAAGGGATTCAAGATTGCTGCGGCACGTAAGTATCTGAGTCAAAACAGAACGGGTGCCGAGAAATCGTCTGACGTTCTCGACACCCTCATTTCTGTAAGAGATCAGCTCAAGGAACTCAAGAAACAGCTAGACGGACTGGTTTAATACTTTAAACTTGGAACATTGAGCTTTGAACTTTATGATTAGTAAAGTGTAGGGGATTACCAGCATTCTTCGCCGAAAACCTCGGCGATGGTAATCTTGCTGGCTTCTTTCTTGCTGAGCTGGTGGCTCCAGACCATGAAGAGGGTCTTGGCGTATGGGCGCCAAGGACGACCCAAATATACCTTATCAACTCATTGTTTTGTTTGTTTTTGTTTTAATGATTGTAGTTTATTTGGCTTGATGAAATTCTGGAGCCGGAAGCAGTAGGCTTCCAGCTCCAGATTTCAAATGATATCATCTTTGTTCTTTTTTGATGATGATACCATCTCTGTTCTTTTCAGATTATAAGATTCTCTGCACTTCCTGCAGATCCTCAATCGTCTTGAGCTTATCCATGATGATCTTCACTTCATCACGGTCATGAATACGAAGTTCGATGGTTCCGTCGAAGATACCGTTGTCGCTGCTGATGGTAAGCTTGTGGATGTTGAAGCCCAGCTGGTCGCTGATAATCTTGCTCACATCGAGGAGCATGCCCTTGCGGTCGATACCCTTGATTTCGATGGTTGCATCGAAGAGCATCTGCTTGTGCATATCCCACTTGGCATCCACGATGCGGTTGCCATAGCTTGATTTCAGCTTGGCAGCTACATTGCACGAACGCTTGTGAATCTCGATGCGGTTCTTGTTATCGATGAATCCCATCACGTCGTCGCCCGGAATGGCGTGGCAGCAGGAAGGGAAGATAAACTGATTGATGTTTTCTTCGGTCAGGATGAGCGGCTTCTTCTTGTTGAAGTCCTTGCCCACCACAAAGAGTTCCTGTGGCTTTACGATGCCGCCCGTTTCCTCCTTCTGCTTGTTCTTGCCCAGGAATGGAATGTAGTCGCGCCAGCTCGATGATTGCTTCTGCTTCTTGGGCTTGCCCTGCAGTTCATCGAGGTCTTTCTCTCCGAGCAGGATACAGTGTTCGCCCAGTGACTGGAAGAAGTTGTCGCGCTTCTGGATATTGTGGAGTTCGCAGAGCCTGTCCACTACCGAGTTGGTCATCTCCATATTGTTCTTCTGCAGCCATTCGGTGAGGATGCTCTCACCCTTTTTCTGCACTTCGCGGGAGTCACGTCGCAATATCGCCATGATCTTGCTCTTAGCCTTGGCTGTGCTTACGAAGTTCACCCATGCAGGCTGTACGTGCTGACTCTTGGAGGTAAGGATCTCTACCTGGTCGCCGCTATTCAGCTTGTGGCTCAGAGGTACCAGCTTATGGTTTACCTTGGCTCCGATGCAGTGGCTGCCCAGGAAGGTATGTATCTGGAAGGCGAAGTCGAGTGCAGTACATCCGGCTGGCATCGTGATGATTTCTCCCTTCGGGGTGAAGACGAAGATTTCAGATGCATAGAGGTTGAGCTTGATAGCGTCGAGGAAGTCCATCGCATCAGGCTGCGGATCGTCCAGAATCTCCTTGATGGTGCTCAGCCAGTCGTTCAACTCGTTTTCATCCTCAGTATATTCGCCACCCTCCTTGTATTTCCAGTGGGCTGCAAATCCCTTTTCTGCCACCTCGTCCATGCGGTCGGAGCGGATCTGTACCTCTATCCAGCGTCCCTGCTTACTCATCAGGGTAACGTGGAGAGCCTGGTATCCGTTAGCTTTCGGATGGTTCAGCCAGTCGCGCAGACGGTCGGGATGGCTCTTGTATATCTTGCTGATGGCAACATAGACATTGAAGCATTCGTTCACCTCGTTGGTTCTGCTCTTTGGAGTCACGATGATGCGAACTGCAAGAATATCGTAGATTTCATCGAAAGAAACGTGCTTGTTCTGCATCTTGTTCCAGATGGAATAAGGGCTCTTGACACGTGCCTTGATCTTGTAATCCACACCCAGCTTATCCAGTTCCTCACGGATAGGAGCGGTGAATTGTGCAAAGAGGGTGTCGCGTTGCGATTCGGTATCTGCAAGCTTATGCTCAATGTTGGCATACTCCTGTGGATGGTCGTAGCGGAAGCTGAGGTTTTCCAGTTCGGTCTTGATTTTGTTAAGTCCGAGACGGTTGGCGAGTGGCGCATATATATATAAGGTCTCGCCTGCAATCTTGTATTGTTTGTTGGCTGGCTGCGATTCCAGGGTGCGCATATTGTGCAGTCGGTCGCAGATTTTGATGAGAATCACTCGGATGTCATCGCTCATGGTGAGCAACAACTTCTTGAAGTTTTCTGCCTGTGCAGAAGCCTGGTCTCCAAAGATGCCACCACTGATTTTTGTGAGTCCATCCACAATCTGTGCCACCTTGGCACCGAAGATGTTGGAGATGTCTTCTACCGTATAGTCTGTATCTTCTACCACATCATGGAGCAGTGCTGCGCAGATGCTGGTAGAACCCAATCCCATTTCCTCACAGGCAATCTGTGCCACGGCGATAGGGTGCATGATATACGGTTCGCCAGACAATCGGCGCACGCCCTTGTGCGCCTGACGGGCGAAGTTGAAGGCTTTTGTCACGATATCTACCTTCTTGCGGTGTCGCGAGCTGAGGTAGGTGTCGAGTAAATGCTGAAAGGCATCACCGATCAGTTTGTTGTCGGCCTGCTCTCTTTCTAGGTCTTTCAAGTTCTGGTCATCCATAGCTGTACCCTCCTATTTATAAAATGATTAATGATGTATTACTGAAGCCCACGATCCTGGGCGTGGGCTTCAGTATATAGATTTTATTTTTTATTTCACTTTGATCTTCTTTCCGGCACGAATACTGTTGCCCGAAATCTTGTTCAGCTTCTTGAGCTTCTTCACGGTTGTTCCGTTGCGAGCAGCAATCTCCGAGAGTGTATCTCCGCTCTTGATGGTTATGCTCTTGCCTCTAGAGTTCTTTCTCTTGCCCTTCTTACTGCGGCTGTAGCGTGAAGACTTGCTTCGGCTGCTACGTGAAGATGATACGCTGCTGCGGGAACGGCTGCTGCGGGAGCGGCTGTAGTTTGGTTCATCGTCGTTGACTTCTACCACATCACGCTTCAGCAGAAGCTCATCAGCACGGTAACTGAAGATGGAATCCTTGTTGTCGATGAAGGCTCCGATGAGTGATTCCGGCAGACGTACAGGCATTGGCCTGTGACTGCCGTTGATGATGTCGTGGCGATACTGTGGGTTCAGGTTGCGAAGATGCTCGGCATCGATGTTGAGAACCTTGGCAATCTGCTCGATATGAACATCCTGATTCACTTCCACGGTGTCTGTCTTGGTTGGCAACTCAGTTACCATCGGACAGATGTTGTGGTCGCAGTAATAGTTCATAATATAGTTGGCTGCGATGAAAGCTGGTACATATCCACGTGTCTCCTTTGGCAGGTATGGATAAATCTTCCAGTAGTCAGTCTCGCCCTTGGCACGATGGATTGCCTTGCTTACCTTGGCTGGTCCGCAATTGTAGGCTGCGATAACGAGGTTCCAGTCGTCGAAGATCTTGTAGAGATCGCGCAGGTAGTGGGCTGCGGCATAAGATGCTTTCACTGGGTCGCGGCGCTCATCGTAGAGGGTATTCACCTCCAGACCGTAGCGCTTGCCTGTGCTCAGCATGAACTGCCAGAGACCTGTGGCTCCTACGCGGGAAACAGCCTTGGGGTTGAGTGCCGACTCGATAACCGGCAGATATTTCAGCTCCAGTGGCAGGTTGTATGCTTCCAATGCCTCTTCGAAGATAGGCATGTAGAAGTTGCTGGCACCCAGCATGAAGCTTACAGAGCGACGAAGTTTGCCGCTGTAGCGGTCGATGAACTTCTGTACTACCTCATTGTATGGCATTTCAATAAGTGTAGGGAGTCGCTTCAATCGGTCGATATATACCTGTGTTTCGAAAACTGGATTCACATCACGGTATTTGCAAGAGGTGTCGGCCATCATGTAAGCCTGTGTATTGTAGAGGTGAAGAAGGCTGTCGAGGTTGTCTTCCAAACCTTCAGGAACTTCGATTTCCTCCAGCTTACCGTCCTTGTCTGTTACGGTAATCACATCGTCCTTGTCTTCTGCATTGTCGTTTTGGGCTTGAATGCCCTGCCAGCTAAACAGCATCGCTGCTGCCATGATGATTATTTTCTTCATTATCTAATGTCTATTGTTTTCTATTTTAATTATATGCTTCTTTTTCGTTTAGTTTTCTGATGGTTACTTTTAGAATGTGAGTGAGCATTGCAGTCCGAGTGCGCCTGAACGCAGCGGGTTGTTGTATCTGCCGTTATTGAGCACGGCAGGCTCCACTCTGAGGCTGAGGTCGTCGGAGATGTCGAATTCTGAGAGCGATGCATCTACATATGCATCGATGACGGAGAAGGCGTAGATGCCAATCATCACGAAGGTTCCCATATCTCTCCAGCGGCGGAATTTGTCTTTACGCTTACGGAAGATTTCCTTGTAGCGTTCTATGTTAGAGGCATCGATTGTGGCTCCCAAATGCAGAAACTGGTTGTAGCTCTGCGTGTTCGGGTCATCATCCATAATGTCGAGGTAGGCCTGCGAGTAGTCGTGATACATCTGGTTGTTCCAGGTGATGGCGTAAGCGCAGCCTACGAAACCACCATATATAATAGGTAGTTTCCAGTATTTGCGGTTGTAGATCTGTCCTGCTCCGGGCAAAATCAGTGCAAGCCACATGGCGCGCTTGGCATCTGGTCGCCAGGTAGCCCAATCGCGCTTCTTCTTCTGCATCGGCCTGAGCGAACTGTTGAGTTTAGCCAGATTCATGCTGTCCTTGGCTGTGATGGCAGAATCAACCGAAGTCTTTACCGCTTCTGTCGCCATCCTTGCCGAGTCGGCAGCAGCGAAGTCAGGAACGGCTACTTCTGCCTTCGCCTTCTGTTTCTGAGCCGAAACTTGGAGCGAGGTTGCCAGCAGTAAAGCCGAAATGCAAATATGTGATAATCTTAAATTCACTTTTTTATTCTTCTATATCTTATTCGGAACAGATGAAGCTGTTCCTGTTTATCGAAATAATTTATTTCTTTCTATATAAAAAAAGATTTATTCCTGTTTCAGTTTATCGAAAACGTTCATGATGTGCTCCAGTTCCTCTTCATTGCTGAATGGGATGCTGATTTTTCCCTTGCCCTTGGCAGAGCAGGTGAATTGCACCTTGGTATTGAGGAATTTGGAGAGCTTTTCTCTAAGCATGGTGAATTCCTCGGGTATCTGTGTCTTGGCAGTGATGGTTTTCTTGCCGCTTTCCACGTCTTCACCGCTTTTCAGTCGCTGTACCATCTCTTCCACCTTTCTCACGGAGTAACCGTTCTTTTGGATTTCCTTGAAGAGCTTGATCTGAAGCGACGGACTGTCGAGTGCTAGGAGCGCTCTGCAATGTCCCATATCGATTTCTTTCTTCTGGAGTGCCATCTGCACCTGTGCCGGCAGCTTCAGAAGTCGGAGATAGTTGGCAATGGCAGCACGGCTTTTGCCCACACGCTCGGAAATTTTTTCCTGAGTCATTCCCTCGTTTTCCAGAAGATGTTCATATGCAAGTGCAATTTCTATGGCGTTGAGGTCCTGGCGCTGGATATTCTCCACGAGCGCCATCTCCATCACGTTTTCATCGCTGATGGTGCGGATGTAGGCAGGTATTGCCATGAGTCCAGCTAGTTGTGAAGCTCTCCATCGTCTTTCTCCCGCAATAATCTGGAATCGGTTTTCCGAAATCTGTCGCAGGGTGATAGGCTGGATAATGCCGATGGCACTGATGCTATCGGCGAGTTCGCGCAGCGCCTCTTCGTCAAACTCCCGTCGTGGCTGGTTCGGGTTTGCCTCGATCTGATCGAGAGGTATCTCGTTGATGGTGCTGCTGCCCTGAGTACGTACTCCCTCTGTCGAGATGAGGGCGTCGAGTCCGCGGCCCAGGGCGTTGTTTCTTATGCCGTTATTGAATTTCTTATGTACTGCCATTTTTGCTTTGAACTTTGAATTTTGAACATTGAACTTTCCTGATGGGTTCAATTTCCAAATCTTATCTATTCTTGTTGATAATTTCCTTTGCCAGTGCCAGGTGGTTCTTGGCACCATTTGATTCTGCATCGTAGAGAATGACTGGGAGACCGTGGCTCGGACTCTCGCTCAATTTCACGTTGCGCTGGATGACAGTCTTGAATACCAATTCCTGGAAGTGGCGCTTCACCTCGTCGTAAATCTGGTTGGCGAGTCGGAGGCGGCTGTCGTACATCGTCAGCAGGAAACCTTCTATTTCGAGCTTCGGATTCAGCTTGCTCTTGATGATCTTGATGGTGTTGAGCAGCTTGCTGATTCCTTCCAGTGCAAAGTATTCACACTGCACAGGGATGATCACGCTGTCTGCGGCGGTAAGCGAGTTCACTGTTATCAAACCCAGCGATGGGGAACAGTCGATGAGAATATAATCGTATTCTTCGCGGATGGGATCGAGCAGTTTCTTGATTACTTTCTCGCGATTCTTTAGGTTGAGCATTTCTATCTCAGCTCCTACAAGATCGATGTGGCTCGGCACGATGTCGAGTCCGTCGATGTCGGTAGTGTAGATGGCATCACGCACATCTGCATGGCTGATGATGCACTCATAGAGTGAGCAATCTACCTCGCTGATGTCCACACCCAGACCGCTGGATGCGTTTGCCTGAGGGTCGGCATCGATGACGAGTACCGTTTTCTCCAGGGTAGCAAGCGATGCAGCCAGGTTGATGGTGGTTGTTGTCTTTCCGACGCCACCTTTCTGATTAGCTAATGCTATGATTTTTCCCATTTTTAAAGTCTATATAATAACCTGAAGTGTGCGCCTGCGAGTCTAATAATGGCTTTTGCGCACAGAATTTTTCGGCAAAGATACAAAAAATATGCGAGAAATATGTTTCTTTAAAGGTTTTTTCGTACTTTTGCACCAAAAAGAAAGATATTTTTATGGAAAATAAGAGACCTTTAGTGTTAATTTCAAATGATGATGGCTATCATGCCAATGGTATCAAGACCCTCGTGCGCTTTCTGAAAGACTGGTGCGACGTACTCGTTGTGGCTCCCGAAAGTGCCCGCTCCGGATTCGCCTGTGCCTTCTCGGCTACCACTCCGCTGCGACTGAAGCGCCGTCATAATATGGGCGAAGATGTGGAGGTTTGGTCGTGCAGCGGTACGCCGGTGGATTGTGTCAAACTGGCGCTCGACCAGTTCTACAAGGACCGTCGCCCTGATCTCGTAATCGGCGGTATCAACCATGGTGATAATTCCAGTGTGAACAATCACTATTCAGGTACGATGGGCGTAGCCAAGGAGGGATGTATGCAGCACATTCCTAGCATTGCCTTCAGCAGTTGCAACTATGATGAGAATGCCGATCTCTCGCCTTTGCGAGACGGTGTAGCCCAGGTGGTAAAGATGGTTCTGGAGAAGGGCTTGCCGAAATATACCTGCCTGAATGTCAACTTCCCGGCACAGCCTCCGTTCAAGGGCTTCAAAGCTTGCAGAATGGCACATGGCTCGTGGATCAACGAGGTGGAACATCGTACGCACCCTCATGGGTATGAATACTATTGGATGGTGGGCGATTATCGCAATGACGAACCGGATGCTGCAGATACAGATCAATGGGCGGTGAATCATGGCTATATTGCCATCACGCCGACCAAGATTGATATCACGGATTATGATTGGATCAAGAACTTTAATATTGAACTTTAATATTGAAAGTTCCAAGTTAAAGCATATCATAAAGTTCCAAGTTCAAAGTATCAAGTTCAAAGTATCATGAAGTATTATTTGATAGTAGGAGAGGCGAGTGGTGATCTGCATGCTAGCAGATTGATGCGTTCGCTAAAAAATGTTGACGAGTTTGCGGAATTTAGGTTCTTCGGTGGTGACTTGATGGCTGCCGAAGGTGGCACTCGTGTCAAGCATTACAAGGAACTTGCCTATATGGGCTTTGTTCCTGTGCTGATGCATCTGGGTACCATCTTTTCTAATATGAAAAGATGCAAGGAAGATATTGTGAAATGGAAACCGGATGTGGTAATCCTTGTAGATTATCCTGGATTTAATCTGAATATCGCTAAGTTCTTGAAAAAGAAGACTAATATTCCGGCGTACTATTATATCTCGCCTAAAATCTGGGCGTGGAAGGAATGGCGAATCCGAAGTATCAAGCGTGATATCGCCGAACTTTTCTCCATCCTGCCTTTCGAGGTGCCTTTCTTCGAGAAAAAGCACCGTTATCCTATCCATTATGTAGGTAATCCTACGGCAGAAGAGGTGAATGAGTTTCGGTCGGAATATCATCAGAATTTCGTGGAGTTTTGTGAAGAGAATAATCTGGACAGGCATCGCCCGATTATTGCTTTGCTTGCCGGAAGCCGTTTGCAGGAGATTAAGGATAATCTGCCTGCCATGATTGAGGTGGCAGAGCGGTTTGAGGATTACCAGATGGTGCTTGCAGGAGCTCCTTCCATCGAGGATTCTTATTATGAGAAGTTCCTGAAGAGTACGCCAGTCAAGATGGTGCGCAATAAGACCTATCCGCTCCTGAGTCACAGTACGGCGGCTTTGGTAACGAGTGGTACGGCTACTTTGGAGACGGCGCTGTTCGAGGTTCCGCAGGTGGTTTGCTATGAAACTCCATTGCCGCGTCTAGTTCGCCTTGCGTTTAAGCATGTGATGTCGTGCAAGTATATTTCGCTGGTGAATCTGATTGCCGACAAGGAAGTGGTGCAGGAGATGTTTGCCGACCGTTTTCAGGTGGATGCCATCGCCGACCAGCTTTATCAGATTTTGCCAGGCAAGGAGGGCAGGGAGCGTATGCTTTCTGAATATCGTGAGGTGAGAGAGCGTCTGGGTAACCAGGTTGCTCCTGATGAGGCTGCTGCCATCATGTTCGATCTCTTGGTCAAGCGTCGTGAAATGCTGGTTAGACTTGCCAAGGAGAGAGCCGAAGCAGAAGCCAAGGCTGCTGCCGAAGCCGCCGAGCGTGCCCGATTGAAAGCCCTGGCTGAAGCTGAAGCTGCAAAAAAGAAAGCGGAACAACAGGCTGAGGCCGTAAGAAGAAGAGCGGAAGAGGAAGCCGAAAAGGCAAGAAGGAAGGCGGAAGAGGCTAGAAGACTGGCAGATGAAGAAGCCGAAAGAGCCAGAAGGGCAGAAGAACAGCTTAATGAGTCGCAGCAGGAGGAATTGAAATAGCTGCTCTATGGGTACCGTTATAAATTAAAAAATCCAAGCTAGAATGAATCTGGCTTGGATTTTTTCTTATTGTACTTTTTCAGAATGGAGTCTATCCGAAAAGCTGGAGGGTGTAGAGATAAATCACAGCAGCTGGAATCGCCATGAGTGATGAATCGAAGCGGTCGAGCATTCCGCCATGGCCCGGCAGGATATTACCACTATCCTTTACTCCCAGGGTGCGCTTGAAGAGACTTTCTACCAAATCTCCCCAGGTTCCGAAAACTGCTACAACTACTCCTAAACCTACCCATCCGAGAATGCTGAGGCGGTGAGCCTCGCCATCGTTGGCAATGTAACCGATGATGATGGCTGCGATAATTACGAAGATACCACCACCGATGCTACCTTCCCAACTCTTCGCCGGACTGATGCGAGGAAACAGCTTATGCTTGCCGAAAAGTGAACCGCTGCAATAAGCACCCGTATCATTGGTCCAGAGGAAGATGAATACGCTCAGAGGCAAGAGCATGTCGTAATGAATCTGACCATCGAATGCTGAAGTCTCAAATGCCAACACGTTGATCATCGAGAATGGAAGGGCAATGTACATTTGCGAAAGCATGGTGTAAGCCCAGTCGTTGATGGCGTTCTTGTTAGCTGTATAGAGCCCTCCGATGAAGAGGTAGATGATGGTGAGCAAGTATGGTACGAATACCACGAAGTTGCCCACGATACCTGTGCGGAATCCAGCTACGGCAAGGAAGAAATATACTCCTGCCACGGTGGTAATGAATCGGTTGACGGTTACGTCTTCCTTTTGGTTCACCAGTCCGCAGTACTCCCAGATGCTTAGGCCTGTAATCAGGGCGAACAGGAATACCATTGCCCTAGGATTCAGGAAGCAAGATACCATACACACAACGAAGAGTACGCCTGTGATGGATCTAATTACTAGATTTTTTTGTTTCTCAGTCATGGTCTTGCTTTTTATTCGTTATTTTTCTTGTTTCCAGAAGTTTTCTCGTACCCCTTCTCTGAAGCATCATCTGAAGTCTTTTCGGAACCCTTCTCTTCTGTATCCTCAGAAACCTTTGCGGGAGCTTTCTCTGAAGTATTCTCTTCAGCCTCCTCCTTCGAAGCTTTCTTTGCCTCTTCATGCTCCTTGATGGCTGCCTGAACCTCAGGCATATCCTTTACGGCATCATCAATCTTAGGCTGTTCGTCCTCCATGATTTCCTGAGAACGGCTCAGCCAAGGACGCTTGCCGAAGATGTGCTCCACGTCTTCGGCCATAATCACCTCTTTTTGAATCAGCAGCTCGGCAAGGGCGTTGTGACCCTCCTTGTGCTCCATCAGGATGTTCTTGGCACGGGTGTATTGCTCGTTCACCATCTGCAGAACCTCCTTGTCTATCTCGCGGGCTGTAGTCTCTGAGTATGGACGCTGGAATGAATACTCGTTCTGGTTGTAATAGCAGATATTTGGCAAAGTCTTGCTCATACCCAGATAAGCCACCATTCCATACGCACTCTTGGTCGCGCGTTCCAGATCGTTCATCGCGCCGGAAGAAATATGACCGGTGAAGAGTTCCTCGGCTGCACGTCCACCCATCAGCGAGCACATCTCATCGAGCATCTGCTCCTTGGTGGTAATCTGTCGCTCCTCAGGGAGATACCAGGCTGCTCCGAGTGCCTGACCACGAGGCACGATCGTAACCTTGATGAGTGGATTGGCATACTGACAGAACCAGGAAATGGTTGCATGGCCTGCCTCATGGAGTGCGATGCTTCGTTTCTCATCGGCAGTCATCACCTTGGTCTTCTTCTCCAGTCCGCCTACTATTCTATCTACGGCATCAAGGAAATCCTGCTTGCATACCGCCTTCTTGTCGTGACGGGCAGCAATGAGGGCTGCCTCGTTACATACATTTGCAATATCAGCACCCGAGAAGCCAGGGGTCTGGCGAGCCAGGAGGTCCACGTCCACAGTGTCATCTATCTTGATAGGCTTGAGGTGAACCAGGAAGATTGCCTTACGCTCGTTCAAGCCTGGGAGATCTACGTGGATTTCTCGGTCAAAACGGCCGGCACGGAGCAGGGCGCTGTCGAGCATATCTACACGGTTGGTAGCTGCCAGAATGATGACACCACTATTGGTACCGAAACCGTCCATCTCTGTAAGTAGGGCGTTGAGCGTGTTCTCTCGCTCGTCGTTTCCGCCCATTGCCGGGTTCTTGCTGCGGGCACGGCCCACAGCATCGATCTCATCGATGAAGATGATGCAAGGAGCCTTCTCCTTTGCCTGGCGGAAGAGGTCGCGTACGCGCGATGCACCCACGCCGACGAACATCTCTACGAAGTCTGAACCGCTCATGGAGAAGAATGGTACGCCAGCTTCGCCAGCTACAGCCTTTGCCAGGAGAGTCTTACCGGTTCCTGGAGGACCAACGAGCAATGCGCCCTTAGGAATCTTACCACCCAGATCGGTATATTTCTGCGGATTTTTGAGGAATTCCACGATTTCCTCTACTTCCTGCTTGGCACCTTCCTGTCCGGCAACATCCTTGAAGGTGATTCCCAGGGAATTTCCCTTCTCGTACATCTTTGCCTTACTCTTACCTACATTGAAGATGCCGCCGCCCATGTTACTCATACCGCTTCCCATTCTGCCCGACATCCAGTAGATGAAGAGGAAGAAGAGGAGGAGAGGGGCAACGCTCATTACGAGATTCCAGAAATCATTGCTCTTCTGGTTATCGTAACTGAATGAACGGATTTTCTTCTCCTTCACCATTTCGTTGGCGTAGCGATCTACCTCGTCGATCGATCCGAACTGTACCTTGACGTAAGGATTCGGTCCTACGCTCTGGGCGCTCATTTTATAGACATCTCTCGTATATTTCGGGTTGATATATATCTTGAGAGTACTTTCCGTCTTGTTGGCTACTACGCTCAGCACGTATCCCTTATCTACATATTGTTTGAATTCGGTATAGGTGGCTTCCTTGGCTGCGCTTCCGCCCAAGGCATCACCACCGCCACTGAAAAACAAAGCGATGAGGGCGATGAGGATAATGGTGTAGAGCCAATTCATGTTAAACCTAGGCATCTTCGGACCTTTTCCTCCGCCAGGATTATTGAAGTTGTTGCTTTGTTCCATTGTTATTGTTTATTTCTATTTGATGTATGCTCTTTTTTCTCTCTTGATGCGCTGTTTTAGTGCATCATCTTCCTTAATGCCGTTCTTGAAGCATCTGTAGAGTCTGCTGCCATGTTCGGCATTCTTGGGAATTAGTCGAGATTCGGAATATGGGTGAGCTTGGCGTCTGCCCAGAGATGCTCCAGGTCGTAATAGGCGCGTACCTCTGGCAGGAAGATGTGAACGAGAACATCCACAAAGTCCATAGCCACCCACTGATCGTTGCCCAGACCTGCCACATTCACCGGCTTTTCGCCAAGGTTCTTGCGGCACATATCGCCCACTGATTCTGCGATGGCTTCTACCTGTGTTGGTGATCCACCCTGGCAGATGATGAAATATTTGGCGATGGTGCCATCCATTTCACTGAGGTCGGCGATCACGATGTCTTGACCTTTTTTCTCCTGTATTCCTTCCTTAATAGTCTCTACGAGTTGTTTAACTGTGTTCATTTAATCTTTCTTTATTTTTTTATTTTCTTTATTTACTACCTTATTATATGTAATTATGGTACAAAGATACGCTAAATACCCGAAAAAGCCATAGAAAACAGAAAAAATTGAGATTTTTTAGAAAAAAGTGCCGAAAAATTTTGGTGATTCAAAAAAAAGTTGTACCTTTGCACCCGCAATTGAGAAACAATATGCTTGAGATTGCAATGATATTGGGATATGGTGTAATGGTAACACTACAGATTCTGGTCCTGTCATTCCTGGTTCGAGTCCGGGTATCCCAACTTCATCATTCAGGCATTCTTCTCTTTTAAGCAAAATTGGGATATGGTGTAATGGTAACACTACAGATTCTGGTCCTGTCATTCCTGGTTCGAGTCCGGGTATCCCAACTAGAGAGCATCTTTCATTTCGAAAGATGCTTTTTTCGTATATTTACCTTTTGGGGATTGGGGAGAACTTCGCTTTCTACTATCTTCTTCAAAAGAAAAGAGGGTGTGTCGTGGAATTATGACACACCCTCTTATTTGATTTCGATAAAATCTTTTACTTGTTCTCTGCATCAATAGCCTTGATTTTCTCTTTTACGAGCTTCAAGTCTTCTTTGAGCTTTTCTACCTTACGGTTCATTTCCTCTACCAGGCTATTACCCTTCTTGCTTGCTGCATTGAGGAAGCCGAGGTTGTTCTCGTAGGTTGTAATCTCAGCGCGCAGCTGATCGTAGCGGCGCAGCAGTCTGCCACGTTCGTTGTCTAATGCGTTGACACCTTTCTCGGCAACATTCTTGAGGTTGTTCTTGAAGTTGTGGATATGGCGCTTGGCATTGTTGGAACGTAAGGTCTTGTAGAGCTTGTCCATCACTTCGTGATACTCCTGGTAAACCTTGTCTTTCTCCTTGAATGGTACGTGACCTACAGCGTTGTACTCTGCGATGAGGTCCTGCATATTCTTCTGCAGGTGCTCGCCGGCATTCTCAACCAACTCGTTGAGCTTAGCGATGATCTCACGCTTCTTGTCCAGATTGGCATGCTCCTCGCTGCGTGCACCGGCATTCAGCTTGTTGCGTGCATCGAAGAACTTATTGCATGCGCCGAGGAATTCCTTCCAGAGCTGGTTGCCCTGCTTGCGAGGCACGTAGCCGATGTTTTTCCATTCTCTCTGCATCTGAATCAGCTTGTCACCGGTCTTCTTCCACTCAGTGCTATCTGCCAACTGCTTAGCCTTCTCCACGAGCTTCTGTTTCTTCTCGAGATTCTCTGCATACTGGCTCTTGATATTCTTGAAGAATTCAGCCTTCTTGCTGAAGAATTCGTCGTTGGCGATTCGGAAGCGCTCGAAGATTTTCACGTTCATCTTCTGAGGAGCAAAGCCTATCTTCTTCCATTCACCTTGAATCTCGATGATAGCCTTGGTAGCATCCTCCCAATCGGAAGCCTGCTTCTTCTCCTTCAGATTGATAGCCTCAATCTTTTCGCAGAGGGCAGTCTTGTTGGCAAGATTCTCCTCCTCCTTGGCACGCAGATCCTCGAAGTGCTGCTGGTGCTTCTTGTTGATTACGGTGCTTGCGTTCTTGAAGCGGGTCCAGATTTCCTCGCGCAGCTCTTTTGCTACAGGACCGATTTCGCGGTATTCCTGATGCAGGTCTTGCAACTGGTGGAAGGCTGAGATTACATCTGGCTCTTCTGCGAGCTTCTCGGCAGCCTCACAGAGCTTGGTCTTTGCCTCAAGGTTTTTCTTGAAGTCGTATTCGCGAGCCTCGTTGTTGAGTTTCAGAAGGTCGTAGAACTGCTCCACGTAGAGCTGGTAGTTCTTCCATACCTCGTTTGCCTTGTCGGCAGGGATAGCCTTGATTTCCTTCCATTCCTGCTGTAGGGTCTTGAATTCCTGATATGATTTGTTGGCCTCTTCTGGCGAAGTGGTCATTGCTTTGATCTTTTCGATAATCTCAAGTTTCTTCGCAAGGTTTTCCTGCTTTTCCTCTTCCTGCTGAAGGAAGATCTTGGCTCTCTTTTCCTTGATAATCTGCATTTCGGCCTTGAAGGCTTCTTCTGTGTCATCTGGTAAGAGAACATACTTTTCAGGATCACCACCTGCTGCGAGATACTCTTTTGTCTGCGCATCTCTTTCTGCGAGATGAATCTTGTAGAAAATTGTCTTCAGCATATCAAGCTCCTCTTTGTTAGGAACTTCTGCACTATGAGCAATTTCTTTTACTCTTTCGAGTACTTCCTGCTTGGTGGCGTATGCCTTCTTGGCAGGATCCAGGGTGCTCTGCTGCAACAGAGCGTTTTCTTGAGAGTCCATCATGTCACTTTGTTTAGTTTATGATTCGAGTTTCTTTGGCCGGTAGTCGTCTCAGACGATTCGACCCACAAAAATATTTATTATATTAATTCTGCAAACTTAAACAAAAAAATCGAATATCTAGTCAAGATATTCGATTTTTTATACTTTTATAACAATAGAAGCCCTTTAGGACTGTATTTTCCAGCTATAATTGTTCCAATGTTTATAACAGTCGCTTGTATCTCAGGAAGCCCCAGCTTAAGCCTGAGACGATGAACGAGAGCACCAGGGCGAAGGCGAATCCGTAAGGACTCTCTTCCATGCCGTTGATCAGGTTCATACCGAACAAGGATGAAATCAGCGTTGGCAACATCATGACGATACTGATACTGGTGAGGGTACGCATCGTGGTGTTCATATTGTTGTTGATGATGCTCGAGTAGGTATCCATCGTAGATTCCAGAATGTCGGAGTAGATACTGGTGGTTTCCCTAGCCTGCGTCATCTCGATGTTTACGTCCTCGATCAGGTCAGCATCCAGCTCATCCACCTGCAGCTTGAACTTCAGTTTAGAGAGCAGGGTTTCGTTGCCGCGGATAGAGGTGGTGAAGTAGGTGAGGGAGTCTTGCAGGCGGCTAAGGCCTATCAGGCTCTCGTTGTTCACGCCGTGGTCAAGATTTCTCTTGGCCTTCTCGATGAGCGAATTGATCTGTTTGAGTCGTTTCAGATACCATACGGCAGAAGAGAGGAAGAGTCGGAATATCATATCCACATAGTCGGTGAATCCTTCGCCGCGTTTCTGCTGATAGCTTACGAAGTCTATCATCATATTGGTTTCGTAGAAGCATACGGTAATGGTTACGTCGCGCTTGTGGATGATGCCTAGCGGCACTGTGGTATATGGGGTGCGGCTACGTATTTCCTTGACGTAAGGGATACGGAGGATGATGAGCATCCAACCGTCGTCGTATTCGTAGCGGGCACGCTCATCGGTATCGCTGATATCCGAAAGGAAATAATCAGGGATCTTGAATTCTTCTTCCAGCAGTCGCTGGTCTTCATCGGTTGGACATGTTACCTGTACCCAACAGTTTGGCTGCCACTCATTGAGTGCAGTCAGATTCTTATCGATATTCCAGAAAGTCTTCATTGTTTGCTAATCTCCAAATAATAAAAGGTTTGGGTATGGAGATGAGCATAGGGTTGCGCCCTTCTTGTGGGTTTACGGTTGCTGAATCTCCACGCCTTACAATTCGTTATTGTTCTCCGCGTGATAATCGTCCATTTTGGTTGTTATTTAATGAAACATCTGCAAGCTTTTCTGTATTTTGTTCTTCGCAGTTTTACAGTTCTTGCCAAATCGCCTGCAAAGGTAATGATTTTAATTGAGAAAAGGAACAAAAAAGCCGAGAAATTTCTTTCTCGGCTTTCTTTTTTCATCTTTTTGTAATTTCTTGTTTCTTATTTAGCAGGAATCTCAGCCAGGAGCTGCTTCATCAGGTTCCAGAAAGGAGCTACGCAGCTAATCTGGCAGCGCTCGTTGGCTGTGTGAGGGCTGAGCAATGTAGGGCCGAATGATACTACATCGAGGTGAGGATACTTGCCCAGGATGATAGAGCACTCCAAACCTGCGTGAACAGCCTGTACTACGCCATCCTTGCCGTTCTGCTCCTTGTAAACCTTCAGTACATGCTCCAGGATGTCGCTCTTAGGGTTAGGGTTCCAGCCGCCGTAAGCGCCGCTGAACTCTACCTTCATGCCAGCCATGTTGAAGCAGCTCTCCATCATGGTAGCGAGATACATCTTGTAGTACTCGTGGCTGGAACGAGCCAGGATTTTGATGGCTGCCTTGCCGCCGCCAATCTCGATGATGGCGAGGTTAGAAGATGTCTCTACGATGCCTGGCATAGATGGAGCCATACGCAATACGCCGTCGTGGCAGGCATAGATGGCATCTACCAGGTTGTCCTGAATCTCTGCAGGAACCTCTGTAGCTGGAGTCTCTACGTTCTCGGTGAAGAATTCAATGTTCTCGGTGTTTTCGATGCCGTTGAACTCATCGCAGATCTCGTCCTTCCAGTCGGCTACCATGTCGTTCAGTGCCTCTACGTTCTCCTTTGGCAGGGTGAGTACTACCTGTGCCTGGAATGGGATGGCATTGCGCATGTTGCCGCCCTGCCATGAAGCCAGACGTGCATCGAGCTCAGAGATAGCCTCGCGTACGAAGCGAACCATGCACTTGTTGGCGTTGGCTCTGCCTTCATTGATCTCGATGCCGGAGTGACCGCCCTTCAATCCCTTCAGGGTAACCTTCACGGCTGCATCTTCCTTGTCTGTCTCTACCTCTTTATAGTCGAGTGTTGCTGTAATGTCGATACCGCCGGCGCTGCCGATTACGAACTCGCCCCATACCTCTGTATCGAGGTTCAGGAGGATGTCACCGTTCAATTCGCCTTCAGGAAGACCATTGGCACCAAACATACCTGTCTCCTCATCTGCAGTGATCAGACCCTCTACTGGTCCGTGCTGCAGGTCCTTAGCCTCCATCACAGCCATGATGGTAGCTACACCCAGGCCGTCGTCGCTACCTAAGGTGGTCTTATTGGCACGTACCCAGTCACCGTCGATGATGGTCTCGATTGGGTCGTTCTCGAAGTCGTGGTTGCTTTCAGGAGCCTTCTGAGGCACCATATCCATGTGTGCCTGCATGATAACACCCTTTCTGTTCTCCATGCCTGGAGTAGCAGGTTTGCGCATCACGATGTTTCCGGCAGCATCCTGGAAAGCCTCTACGCCAGCTTCCTTTGCCCAGTCGAGCAAATAAGCCTGAATTTTCTCCAAATGTCCTGATGGACGTGGAACTTGTGTCAACTTGTCGAAATTACGCCAGATTTCCACTGGACTAAGATTCTTAATGTCAGCCATAATATCTTTATTTAAATTGTTAATGTTCTATTTGTTTTTGAATGTTATGCTTCTTGTTCCTGTGTTCGAAAACATCGCTTATTTCTGAATTTGAAGCTTCTTCGTAAACGCTAGTGCTATCCATCCGTAGATGCCCAGCAGGATGACGAGCAGGGTCTGTACGGAGTGAACAATGAGCACGAAGTAGAGGGCGTCGTTCTGCTGGATGCCATAGAGAATAAGCATCGTCTTCACTGCGAAATGCCATGGACCCGCTCCATTGGGTGTAGGTACGATTACAGCTATGCTTCCCACGATGAAGGTCACCAGTCCGCACATCAGATTGAGATGGCTCGTAGATTCAAAGCACTGGAAGGTGAGATAATAGTGCAGGAAGTAGCTCAGCCAGATGCCCAGGGTGAAGGCGATGTAGAGCGGTACGTTTCTCACGCCCTTCAGCGAGATTACTCCCTGCCAGAGTCCGCTCAGCGTAGCTTTCACCTTATTATATATAGCCAGTTTCTTGAGCAGTATGTGAGCCAGGAAGAGTACGGCGATGCCGCAGATGGCGGTAACCAGGTATCCTGTGGCTGTGAAGTTGCCCAGGATGCTGTCCATGCTCGTGCCCGTCTTGTCGAAGAAGTTCAGGAAGACGGGAATCTGCATCAGGAACACCAGTCCTGTGATAAGTAGTACGAGCAGCGAGTCTATGGCTCTCTCGGTCACCACGGTACCCAGTGCTTTCGGAAACGAAACGCCGTCCCATCTCTTCAGTACGGCACATCTTGCAAATTCACCCGAGCGGGGAATGACGAGGCTCAGGGCATACGAGAGGAATATGGAGTTGATGCTTACGCTGCTGCGCGACTTTTCGCCGATGGGCTCCAGCGCCTGCTTCCATCTCCATCCTCTGAAGAGCTGTGCCGAGATACCGAAGGGGAACGACAGCAGCATCCAGGTCCAGCTCATCTTGTGGAGCAGTACCTCCTCCACCTGCTTGAAATCAAATCCGCGATACATCCAATAGAGGATGGCACCGCCCAGAAACAAGGAGAGTGCCACCTGCCAAATATTGTTTGCTATCTTTTTCTTTTCCATCATAGCTGCAAAGGTAACACTTTTATCGCTTATATGGCACTACTTTCGCATATTTTTAGCATAAATAAACGGTTAGACTCCTTTTTATTTCCTCTTTTTTATATAAAAGATGAAAAAAAAAGCATTCAAGGGGGTGATTTCTCGAAAAATAATCGTATTTTTGCAAAATAAATATATCAATATCGTTTAGAACGTATGAAAGCTGTAAAGCCAAAGAAAAATCTAGGTCAGCACTTCCTTACTGACCTCAACATAGCCAAGCGCATCGCCGACACGGTGGATGCCTGCCCTGATATACCTGTTCTTGAAATTGGACCGGGTATGGGCGTTCTTACCCAATATCTCGTAGAGAAGCCTCGCCCGGTAAAGGCGGTGGAAATCGATTCTGAGTCGGTAGCATATCTCCACGAGAATTTCCCGACACTGAAGGATAACATTATCGGAGAGGATTTCCTGAGGATGGATCTCAACCAGATATTCGATGGAAAGCAGTTCGTGCTCACGGGCAACTATCCATACGATATCTCTTCGCAGATCTTCTTCAAGATGCTCGATTACAAGGATCTCATTCCTTGCTGCACGGGTATGATTCAGCGAGAGGTGGCTTTGCGCATGGCTTCCGAGCCGGGCAACAAGGCGTATGGTATCCTCAGCGTACTCATCCAGGCATGGTATGATGTGGAGTATCTCTTCACCGTAGATGAGGGAGTGTTCAATCCACCGCCAAAGGTGAAGAGTGCCGTCATCCGCATGACCCGTAACGAGGTGACCGATCTGGGATGTGAAGAGAAACTCTTCAAGCGACTGGTGAAGACCGTGTTCAACCAGCGCCGCAAGATGCTCCGAGTAAGCCTCAAACAGATGTTCCCGGGTGTAACCCCACGTGAGGATTTCTACACCACCGACATCATGACCAAGCGCCCAGAGCAGCTCAGCATCCAGCAGTTTGTGGAACTCACCAACTATGTAGGCGAAGAACTGAAACGATTGGAATTAATAAAATAATAAACAAAAAAATATATACAGACTATGATCGACGTAAAAGAAACTTTGAATTCTGCAGCAGAGCGTATGGAGATGGCTGCAATGTATCTCGCAGAAGAGCTCTCTCATATTCGTGCTGGTCGCGCCAACGTGGCTATCCTCGACGGCGTGCGTGTTAACAGCTATGGCAGCATGGTTCCATTGAACCAGGTGGCTACCGTAACCACTCCAGATGCCCGCACCATCGCCATCCGCCCTTGGGACAAGAAGGCTATCAAGGATATCGAGAAGGCTATCATGGACAGTGGCGTGGGTATTACACCAGAGAACAACGGTGAAATCGTACGCCTCGGAATCCCTCAGCCTACTGGTGAGCGCCGTAAGGAGCTGGTTAAGCAGTGCAACAAGATTGCGGAGCGTGCCAAGATTGAGGTTCGCAACGTGCGTCAGGAAATCAAGGAGAAGCTGAAGAAGGCTATCAAGGATGGTCTTTCAGAGGACTTGGAGAAGGATGCAGAGAATGATTTGCAGAAGCTTCACGACAAGTACATCAAGCAGCTCGAAGGTTTGATGGACGAGAAGGAAAAGGAAATCATGACTGTCTAGAAAGACGTTATGTTTATCAGACTTACATTATTAATATGTGATAATGAGAGGACTCGTTATTAAGAATACAGGCAGCTGGTACACCGTCAAGACTGACGATGGCCAGCTGATTGAAAGCAAAATCAAGGGCAATTTCCGATTGAAGGGCATCCGCAGCACCAATCCTGTGGCTGTGGGCGACTATGTGCAGCTCATCACCAACCAGGAGGGCACGGCGTTCATCTCTTCCATCGAAGACCGCCAGAACTATATCATCCGTAAATCACCCAACCTCAGCAAGCAGAGTCACATCCTTGCGGCTAATCTCGATCAGGCACTGCTTGTGGTTACCGTGAATTACCCTGAGACTTCCACCACCTTCATCGACCGATTCCTGGCTGGAGCCGAGGCATACAGAGTGCCCGTCATCATCGTGTTCAACAAGTGCGACCTTCTAACCGAAGAAGAGCTGCGCTACGAGAAAATGATGCGCACCCTCTATGAGACCATTGGTTACCAGTGTGTAGAGATTTCGGCTGCTACCGGTGAGGGCGTAGATGAGTTGCGTCCGCTCATCCGAGACAAGAAGTCGCTGCTCAGCGGCAACAGTGGCGTAGGCAAGTCAACTCTCATCAACCAGCTCATTCCGGATGCCGGACAGCGCACCGCCGAAATCAGCGAGGCGCATAACAGCGGTATGCATACCACCACCTTCAGCGAGATGCTGGAACTGCCGGAAGGGGGCTATCTCATTGATACTCCGGGCATCAAGGGCTTCGGTACCTTTGATATCGAGAAGGAGGAACTCACCAGCTATTTCAAGGAAATTTTCAAGTTTTCGCAGAACTGCAAGTTCTCCGACTGTACCCACACCCACGAACCGGGCTGTGCCGTCATCAAGGCTGTGGAGGAGCATTATATTGCTGCCAGCCGCTATCAGAGCTATCTCTCTATGCTCGAAGATAAGGACGAGAATAAGTATCGAGAGGCATTCTAGAAACCATGGTTTCCGGAGTGGATATAAAATAAGAATTATGGCAAAACAGGAACTGAAGGATTTTAAACAGCGCGTAGAGGAAGGCGAATTTGCACAGAGCGCCGAGATTTCTGCCAGTTATCTCGACGAAGACATCCTGATCATAGACAATGTCAAGGTGTTGCAGAATCCAGACCCCGTAAGATTGCAGATGAACATGATTGCATCCTGCTTGCGTGGCAGTCTGAAAGTAGAGTATAATGGCAATATCCTCTTGGTAGAGAAGGGCGATATCTTTATCTGTCCTTCCAACTCTACACTCGACATCGTGGAAGTGTCGGGCGATTTTGCGTGCACGGCGATGTGTGTGAGCAATCACGGCATGCTGAATATCCTTCGTTCTCATATTTCGGTATGGAATCGGGCGATGTATGTGAGCAAGGTGTCTGTGCTGAAGATGAACGAGTTGGATATGGTATTCTATGCCAAGTTCACCGATCTGGTGCGTCTATGCCTGGATCCATCGTTCAGCGAGCGCACTTCGTGGAAGCCTTATCGCCGAGAGATTGTGGAGACGCTCTTGAAGAGTGCGCTCCTGGCGGTGAGCAACATGCTGCTGGAGGATATGCCGAAGGAAGAGCTGAATTCCAGTTCTAGCGAACTTTTCGACCAGTTCCTGGAGCTGTTGCAGCAGGCGGAGGTGAAGCATCAGCCGGTGGAGAATTTCGCCCGCAAACTCTGCATCACTCCGAAGTATCTCTCCATCATCTGCAAGCGCCATTCGGGCAAGACGGCGATAGAGTGGATTACGGAATATACGCTTGCCGACATCACTTATCTCCTCCGTTCCACCTCGAAGACCATCAAGGAGATTTCAGGCATTCTTGGTTTCTCCAACACATCTTTCTTTGGCAAGTATGTGAGAGAGCATCTCCACATGTCGCCATTGAAATACCGCGAAAGTTTGAGGAAGAAATAGCGTTTTGCTATGTTATCTCAAAAAAATGGCAACCGGAAATAATTCATTCGGTTGCCATTTTTCTTTCTTACTTCTCTGGGAAGATTTCAGCCAGTTTCTTTGCCATACGCTCAGCGAGTACGGTGGTATAAACTACCTTGCCTTCCGGGTTGATGAGGTACATGGTAGGAAGCCAGGAAATCTTGTAATCCTTGGAAATCTGGGTTTCCTTCCACTTCTTGAACTCGCTGTACTGCTCCCATTCCACACCGTTTGCCTGAGTGTAGTTGTCGAGCTTCTGCTTGTCGGTATCCATGGATACACCGATGAACTTGGCACGGGTGCCGTACTTTTGGAACATCTCCTTGACGGTAGGAATCTCTCTACGGCAATCAGGACACCAGGTAGCCCAGAAATCTAATACCGTCCATGTTCCCTTCTTGAGAGCAGGGAAGGCTGGGGCCTCTGTTCCTACAGCCAGGAGATTCTTGGCATAGAGTACATCCACATCCTGTGGGTTCTGGGCTGTTGTTGCGCTGCCCTGAGCGCTGGCTCCGATGACAGATGCTGCCATGAGGAGCAAAGAGAATATTGCTTTTTTCATTTTTCTTTGTATTTAAAAACTGCTGCAAAGATACGGATATTTTTTTGAATTCGCTATCGGATGAAAGAAAAAATGCCGGGTGCATCTTGAAAAAGATGGGCCGGCATTGTTTTTATTAATTCTTCCGGCAAATAAGTAAAGGTTACTCTGAAGACTTTTTATGTAAAACCGATGCTGCAACGATAGTACTTACAAGGCGCAAAGACGTTACTGAGAGGTCGCTATGATAGTACTGACGAGGCGTAAAGCGGCTTGTAGTGCTTATTGCCTCACTATGGCACAACATTGCCCCTTACCAGGGCAATAACTTGCCATTGCCAGGCACAAAACGATACGTCGTGAGTTTTTTTTATAAAAGCACCACTCTTCTTTTTACTCTTCACTCTTCACCAAATCGGCTGAAACCCCGATAAACACTGGAGGTGCGAGAGGTGAAGAGTGGTGAAGAGTGACGTAATCTCTTCATCCGTGCAAGTTTTTAAGCTACAGATATTTATGACCTTTCTGTGAAGAGTGAAGAGTATTTTTGAAAGTGGCTTGCTATTGCGACGGATTGCAAATCCGCCGGAACGCCTGGCGGGGGGCAAATCCGCCGGGATTTGAATGATGCAAGGTATAAATGCGGAGCCGCTTACGACTTCAAAAAAAGGGTGCGTCATAAATCCATGACGCACCCTTCTCATGTAAAACTATAAACTATCAACAAATATTATTTCACGCTCCACTCGAAGAGACCGCAGGAATGAGTTTCTGGCTGCTTCAGCTCGAGCTTTACAGCCTTGGTCTTCACTGGGTCGAAATTCACGATGCAGGCTACACCACGCTTGCATGGATAAGCATCGGCTCCCGGAACTTCCTTCCAGTTGCCTGCCTCGTCCTGATAGTAGAGCTTCCAGCTGTCTGGCACCTTGCAACCGCCCCATGGCTGGTCGTCGTACCAATATACGGTGCTGGTCTTGATCTCCTTGCTCTCAGGGAAGGTGTAGGTAATCCACTCTGTAGTGTTCTTCTTAGGCCACCAGTGGATGTATGGGATAGAACGGTCGTTCTCATCGGCAGGAACCAGTCCGTCGGTAATGCTGCTCTTGGCTGGCACTGGAGAAGAGAATTCTACCTTAGCCTGTGCGGCGAGAGTTGCAGGAGCTGATGGCTTTGCTGCCTTGACATCCTGTGGCAACCATACCTTCATGTTGCCGTTGCCACGATGAGCCCAGGCGAAATATGGGATGAGGGTCAGTGTCTGGTCCTTGGTGCTCAGTTTGCCGCTCTTGTCGTAGGCGAGAGTCTGCACGTTCTCGGTCAAGGTCTCCATGTTCTGACCCTTGTAGAGTGTCAATACATTCTTATATTTAGTGTCGATGAAACCATCGTAAGAGAGCTTGCCCTCAGCGAACTGAGGTTCGCGGTTCTCCAGGATGCTCATGATGTCGAAGCCCTGGTTGTCTGGCCACTCTGCGCAATATACGATAGGACCACGCTCGATGCTGATGCAGCCACGGTCTGCCTCTACCTTGTTGTTGGCACGTACGGTGCGTGCTTCCATATCGAAGTGAACGCGAACCACATCGCCCTTCTTCCACTTACGGTTGATGGTATAATAGCCATCCTCTGTTACCTTAGCCTCTACCTTCTTGCCGTTTACGGTGATGGTATAGCCCAGACGCTTTCCGTCGCTGTAGTAGTAGAGATCAGATGGAACTGGCTGTCCCTTTACCCATCCAGGGATGCGGATCTTCATGCCAAACTGACCGGCCTTGTTGTCATCCACCTTGATGGCGATATCTCCGTTCCAAGGATACTGTGTATCCTGACTCAGGGAAACCTTCTTGCCAGCCACTTTCAGAGAAGAAGAGTTGCTGAGGAAGAGGTTGACATATACATTCTTATCCTTTACGGCATATACATAGCCTGGGAGGGATGGCAGGAAGCGGCAGATGTTGCTTGGGCAGCAGGCACAGCCGAACCAAGCCTGGCGCTGATGCTGACCCATACTCTCCAATGGGTTAGGGTAGAAGAAGCCGCCGCCGTCCATGCTCACACCACTGATGAGACCATTGTAGAGGGTACGCTCCAATACATCGTAATACTTACTCTCGCCATGGAGAAGGAAGAGACGGTAGTTGACATAAACATTGCCGATAGCTGCGCAGGTTTCGCAGTAGGCACTCATATTAGGCAACTCGTAGTTTTTGCCGAAAGCCTCGCCGTTGTTAGTAGCTCCGATACCTCCGGTGATGTAGAGCTTCTTGCTCACGATGTTGTCCCAGATGCGGTCGATGGCGTGGATATAGGCGGTATCGCCGGTGAGAGCTGCTACATCTGCCATACCAGCATACATATAGGTGGCACGTACGGCATGACCTACAGCCTCGTCCTGTTCCAATACTGGTTTGTGGCTTTGAGAATATTCCTGTTTGATCGATGTCTTTCCACGGTAGTCGAGGAAGAACTTAGCCTCTTCGAGATATTTCTTGTTGCCTGTAGCGAGATAGAGCTTGCAGAGCGCCATTTCGGCAATCTGATGTCCCGGTACCACGCAAGCCTGTCCTGGGTTAGGACCTACCTCCTTAACCACGCAGTCGGCATAGCGGATGGCGATATCGAGGAACTTGCGGCTACCTGTAGCCTGCCAGTGAGCCACGGCACCCTCCACCATGTGACCGAGGTTGTAGAGCTCATGGCTCAAGTCTTCCTCCATGCTCCAGCGCTTGTCGCCTGCCCAGAAGTGAGGATGCTTCGGGTTCTGTGTACGGGCGGTATAGAGATATCCGTCAGCCTCCTGAGCCGGAGCGATGATGTCGAGCACACTGTCGATATAAGCCTTTAGCTTCTGGTCTGGATAAGTCTGGAGCACGTAGCTAGCGCCCTCGATAGTCTTGTATGGGTCGGTATCGTCGAAGCTGTAAGGCATCAGTTTGCCCACATCGTAACTATCGCTAGGATGTGCAGCGCGCTCAAAGTTCTTGTATCTGCCCTCTGATTCGCACTTGCTGAAAGCCAGCGGGATGGTTACCTTGCGAGAGGTCTCGATACGCTGTCCCCAGAACGTATTGTTCCAAACCTTTACTGATGTGAAAGGCACCGGTGTGATAGGATAACCACCCGAGCTCTTGTTCACCTTCTGTGCCGAAGCAGGCATCAATGCCAATGCTGCCAAGGCTGATGTCATCAAAATTTTCTTCATGTATTGCTAGTTTATTTTGTTTATTTGTTGTAAGGGATGTATTCATCCCAAAGTTTCAATGAGTGCAGATAGCCTGAGAAAGGCCATGCTTCTTCGGCGTTCTTGCCCAGAAGCATAAACTGTGATGGCTTGACGAGGAGCTGGATGTCTTTCTGACTGACGAGCTTGTCGTTGATGTAGATGCTCTCGATTCTGCCGTCGAAGCAGACATATACGTGCTGCCACTTGCCTTCCAGGGTCTTCATCTCCTTGTAGCCGGCATCCTCATACCATCCGTAGTGGTTCATCACACCGCAACGTGGTTCGGTGCCGTTTACCAGCATCAGCTTTTCCAGTTCATCGTGAGATGAGGTGAAATCGGCTACGCATTCATTCTCGGCAATCTCCGGATTCAGAATCCATGCCTCGATGGTGTATGGTGCGTTGTCGCGGATAGTGGCTGGGAGCATGAAGTTGCTTCTGTAACTCTCCTTGCCGGTAAAGGCGAATGCCTTCTTGCCCTCTATGGTCTTGATGATGGCTGCTGTATCGTGTTGCGTCTCGAACTCGCCCTTGAGGTGAACATTCAGCGGGCTGCCGTTCTTGATGTAAGGCACGGTATCGCCCTCGTTGTAGTAGTCAGCGCTGATATCTATCACCAGTCCCTGACTGTTCTTGTCGGCTACAGCCTCACGCACGATGTTGCTCTGGGCATCGAAAGCCTTTTCTGCCGCCTCCTGTTCCCAGTTATAATAACGGAGATTGGTGAGGGTAAATTGTTTTTCGCCTGCAAGAATTTCCAGTTTTCCTTCAGAAAGATTCAGTCGAGGATCGTTTTCATCTATCTGATGCCAGCTTCCGTTGTAGAAAGCTTGGGCGGTAAGGGTATGCTTGCGTGTCTTGCCGAGCTGCTGATGAGTCATCACCAGCTGGGCACCCGGTTGCAGGGTGATGGCATCTTTGCCAGCCATGCGCTCTCTGAGGGCGGTGCCCTGAAGGAGCGAGAACTTGCCGGCAAGCATTCCCTCGTTGTTATGCCAGGTTGTACCATCGAAATCGGCTGCTGTCAGACCGAGCCACTGCTGTGGGGCAGAATCTTCTACGGAACCGTAAACCTTGATGTTCCAGATGGCGCCACCGAAACCTTTCTTCTGTCCGCCAGTATAGGTGAGACGGATGTACTGCGCCTTGGCATTTCCGAAATCTACCATCGGCGAACCAGCCAGACGGTTCTGTCGCTTGTCGGAGAAGGTCTGCCAGTGCTTGCCATCATTCGATGTCTCGATGAGATACTGATAGAACTGTGTTCCGTATTCAAACTGAGTCCAGATGCTCTTGATGCTCTGCTTCTTGCCCAGGTCGAGCTGGATCCAGGCTGGTCCGGTGGTGCGAGGGCGCCAGAGTGTGCCGTTGTTGTCATCAACCGCATATTCCGGACGGAAATCGTTGTCGTAATAGGAAGAAGCTGTAACCTTGGCGCCGAAGGCGAGGTTCTTTGCCACCTTCATTTCCGGTTTCAGATCAAGGCCTTCGTGGGTTGGAACGACCTCCTTGATGGTACCGTCTGTATTGAATTCGAGTTTATCGATTGCCACCTGACGATGGAATCCACGGTTGGAATGCGGATTGTCGTGGCGATGATATACGATGTAGTAGTTGTCGCCTTCCTGGAGCACGCTGTTGTGTCCCGGACCATGAACGGTTCCATCGGCATTGGTCTTGAGGATAGTTCCGTGGTAGGTGTAAGGACCGAGCGGACTCTTGGCTGTGGCGTAATCCACACGATAGCTGGCATCCTCGCAATGCTCGCAGGAGTAGAGAAAGTAGTAGATACCGTTGCGCTTGAAGACGAAAGGAGCCTCGAAGAAGTGAGTAACCTCGGTGTTCGGGATAAGCTTGGTTTCGCTGAACGATTTCATATCAGGATTCAGCTTACCTGCTCCGCAACCGAAGCCCTTGTATATACCCCAGGTGCCCCAATACATATAGACCGAACCATCATCATCTCGGAAGGTCTGACCATCGAGGGTGATGGCATTCTTTACGAATCTATCCGGTACGAGTACAGCTTCGCTCTCGCCCAGTACATTCTTCCAAGGACCGCGAGGTGTATCGCCCACACCCAGATGGAGCTTGCATGGCTGGCAGTAGAGATAGTAATACTTGCCGTCGGTTTCGTTCTGCATTACATCCGGTGCCCAGATCCAGTGGCTGTCCGGCCAGTTCATCGGCATTAGGGTCCAGTTCTTGAAATCCTTGCTGCACCAGAGCTGTGCCGGTCCGAAACCGGCTCCGCTACCATCGGTAGTAGCATATATATAATAGGTGTCACCAAACTTCTTGATGGTTGGGTCGGCAAAATAACCAGGCAGGATAGGGTTGCCTGCTCCCGGAGTGTTGTAGGCAGCTTTCTGGGCAGCACCTGTCTCAGGCGCTGCCCAGAAAGCTGCTGTTACGAATAGTGTTACAATTATATTCTTATTAACCATATCAACTTCTTTTTTAAATGTTTATTTCTTGATTACCTTGATGACGAATCCACCGCCAGAAGCAAGATGGATCTTCATTTCTGAATTCTGATGGATGTCGGATTTCTCTATCTTGTAATCCTCGGCATCGTGGTTGGCATTGATGCCATCCTTCAAAACGATTGCTTCGTAATCGCCATCCGTAAGGAAATCGAACTTCAGTGTGAGCGTGCGCTCATCCCAGTTGCTCTGACCTCCTACATACCAGTCGTTGCCCTTCTTTCTGGCAGTAACGATATACTTTCCGATTTCGCCTTGTGGCACGATGGTCTTATCGAAGACTACTGGCAATGAAGCGATGTATCGGGTGTATGGCTCATCCGCCTCATAGTTGGTAGGAGTATCGGCGAGCATCGTAAACGGACTGTCCTGTACGATGTAGCAGGCAGCCTGATGGCATCGGGTACCCATCGAAATCGGTTTGGTATAGATAGCCTTCCAGTTGTCGCGGGTTCCGTTTCTCATCGCTCCCGGTGTGAAATCCACCTGTCCTGCCATCATTCGGATGTATGGGAAGGTGACGTCGTAGAGCGGCATATCATTCTTGGCTTCCGTCCAGCGGCACTCTTCCATACCGAAAACACTCTCGTAGTTGAGGATGTTGGGGTAGGTGCGGTTCAAGCCGTGTGGCTTGTAGATGCCGTGCAGGTCGAGGATGAGATGATGCTTGGCGGTGCAGGCAGCCAGACGTTCTACCATTTCGATGGCGGTCTGGTCGTCGCGGTCCATGAAATCCACCTTGAATCCCTTGATGCCCATATCAGCATAGGTCTTGCAGATGGTTTCCAGATTCTCGTCCATCACGTTGAAGACTGCCCAGAGCACGATATCCACGCCCTTGCTCTTACCATATTCTATGAGCTTAGGCAACTGGATATCTTCTATTGGTTTCAGAATACTTCCCTCTTTCGAGTTGTACCATCCTTCATCGAGGACGATGTATTCCAAACCATGATTATGAGCAAAATCTATATAATACTTGTAAGTTTCGAAATTGATGCCCGCCTTGAAGTCCACACCTTTCAGATTCCAGTCGTTCCACCAGTCCCAAGCTACCTTTCCCGGTTTGATCCAGGAAGTATCGCCAATCTTGTTGGGAGCAGCCAGGGCATACACCAGATTGTTGGTCGGCATCTGTGTATCGTGTTCTGTGATGGCGAAGATGCGCCAAGGATAGCTTCTCTTGCCAGAACTTATGGCGATGTAATCGTTGGCACTCTTCACATAGCTCATGTGTCTCCATGGATAGTAGGCCATTTCCTTAGGGTAGGGAGCGAAGGCGGCTCTCAGGATTCCTTTCTCTTGATCCTGTTTGCTGCCGTTAGCCTTCAGCCACATACCCGGATAGTTCTGCAGATCACTCTCCAGGATGGTGACCTTTGCTTTGCCGCAATCTATGGTTGCTGGCAGGAAGGCTAAATCCTGCTTGGCGGTATCGAGTCGAGTCTCGTGATAGATATTCTGGAAAGCCATGGCAAAAGGCTTTTCGGGAGTCGTAGTGTATGGCAACCATGCCTTCTTGTCCTTGCCAAACTGGTAGGCGGCGGTTTCATTCAGAATGATGGTCTTGCCTTTTCGCTGGGTATAGAAGCGGTAAGCCACTCCCTCATCATAAGCTCGGAGAATAATGCCGAAACCATTCTTCAGTTTCAGATTCAGCTCCTGATAGCTGGTTTCGATGCTTGGCTGGCGATAGAACGGTGCCTGGATGGTTTCCCTGTGGTTGGAGATTTTGCGGCTCGCAACCTTCGGGTTCTTGCCCAAGTCCATTCCATCGCTTAGCACTACACCTATTGAAGACTCCTGCAAGAGCTTGGAGCCGTTGTATTTAAAACTTAATGAGAGAGCTTTGTCAGTGCTCAGTTCAGCCACAATCTTTCCGTCAGGCGATTTCACCTGATAGTTTTCTGCTGATGCCGTAGCCCCTATATATAATAAGGTGGCGATGAAGAAGAGTTTCTTTACCATAACTTTCTAGGTTTATTATGTTTTGTCTTTTTTGTTATTTGCTTATTTGGAGAAAACGTTTGTTTATTGTGGGAAACTTTTTAGCCTTTTCGGCGAATCTTTTTCGTTTCTGCTGCAAAAATACAAAGAGAATAGGTGATTGGATGGGAATAAAGTCCAAAAGACTGCAAAAATCGTATCAAATGCATTCGATAGACGATTTTATCATCTTTGTGAACGATAATTTTACGAAGGAACGTTTTTTTTTAGTTATTTTGCAGTAAGAAAATTAAACGAAACAAATAATAAACCTAGAAGATATGGATTTAAAGCAGTTTACATTATTGATAGGTGTAGTCAGTTTGCCATCCCTGACAACGGCAGCCACTGTTTATCGCACCATCTCCAAGGTGGCTGCGGTAGCAGTGGATTGTCCGGAGGGCACAGTTCCCCGACTTCCTAATCTCGTGTGGGTAACCTATTCTGATGGTTATTCAGAGTATCGTCAGGTACGCTGGGCTAACGCTCCGCTTGCTGATGAGCAGGCTGAGGCTGATGCGCAGAAGCATCCTGCGGGAAGCCAATATGAGATAGATGGTTTTGTGATAGGTGATGAGACTACCGACAATGGTTATCCTGTCAAGGCACAAATCAAGGTGGTGGCTGAAGGCTATCAGACTCCTGAAAAGGAAGTGGCTCATACCTTCTCGCTCGCTGATGTGAGCATAGATGGTGACAACCGACTTACCCACAACCGTGATGAGGCTATCCGTGAGATCTGTTCCTGGGATGTTACCCAACAGCTCTACAACTATCGCGATACCTATGATTTGAGCACGGAGGGTTATACCAAGAGCGATGGCTGGGATTCTCCAGACACCAAGCTCAAAGGTCATGGATCAGGTCACTATATGTCGGCTATCGCACAGGCATACGCCGTGGCAACCAATCCTGAGCAGAAGGCTATCCTCCGCAAGAATATCACCCGGATGGTGAATGAGTTGCGACAGTATCAGGAGATGACCTTTGTATATAACAAGGATCTGAAGCGCAACTGGGAGGCTCGTGATTTCGCTCCTGAGACTGAACTCCGGGAGATGAAGGGCACCTGGGCTGCTTTTGATGAGTATAAGAAGCACCCTGAACTTTATGGTTACGGCTATATCAACGCCATTCCGGCTCAGCATTGTGCTCTGATTGAAATGTATCGTGCTTACAACAACTCCGATTGGGTTTGGGCACCTTATTATAGCGTACACAAGCAACTTGCCGGTCTGATAGATATCGCTACCTACTTTGATGATAAGGAAATCTGCGATAAGGCTCTCCTCATCGCCAAGGATATGGGACTCTGGGTATGGAACCGCATGCACTACCGCACTTACGTAAAGCAGGACGGCACCCAGGATGAGCGTAGAGCCAAGCCGGGCAACCGTTACGAGATGTGGGACATGTACATCGCCGGTGAGGTGGGAGGTATGAGCGAATCGCTCGCCCGTCTTTCTGAGATGGTTTCCAATCCGGATGAGAAGGCAAAACTCCTCGAGGCTGCCAACTGTTTCGATGCGCCTAAGTTCTATGATCCGCTGAGCAAGAACATCGATGACATCCGCACCCGCCATGCCAACCAGCATATTCCGATGATTATCGGAGCGCTGCGCAGTTACAAGAGCAATCAGAAGCCATACTATTACAATCTGGCTGAGAACTTCTGGAGACTGGTGCAGGGCAGATACATGTATGCGATGGGTGGTGTAGGAAATGGAGAGATGTTCCGCCAGCCATATACCCAGATTCTGAGTATGGCAACCAATGGACTGCAGGAAGGCGAATCGGAGGCTTATCCGGATATCAACGAAACCTGCTGCGCGTATAACCTCGTCAAGTTGAGCAAGGATTTGAACTGTTATAACCCTGATAATGCGCAGTATCTCGACTATATCGAGCGCACGCTGTACAATCAGATTATCGGTTCCCTCAATCCGGACCAGTATCAGACCTGCTATCAGTATGCGGTAGGATTGAATGCCACCAAACCATTCGGCAACGAGACTCCTCAGAGCTCCTGCTGCGGCGGTACTGGTTCTGAAAACCATACCAAGTACCAGCAGTCGGCATATTTCGCCAACGACAACACCCTCTGGGTGGGACTCTATATGCCGACCACCCTCCACTGGAAGGAGAAGGGCGTGACCATTAAGCAGGATTGCCTATGGCCGGCACAGCATTCAGCCATCAAGATAACGGAAGGCGAGGGCGATTTCACCATGAAACTCCGTGTACCATACTGGGCTACGCAAGGTTTCTCCATCAAGGTGAACGGCAAGGAAGTGGCAAAGAGCTATCAGCCTAGCACCTATGTAGAACTGGAGCAGAAGCACTGGAAGGTGGGAGATGTCGTAGAAATCGACATGCCATTCAGCAAGCATATCGAATATGGTGCCGACAAGCTTTCGAGCGATGTGGCAAGTCTGGACGGTACTCCGCTGAAGACATCCTGGGTAGGAACCCTGATGTACGGACCATTGGTGATGGCGGGTACAGGCGCACAGACCTGGAATCAGGCTACGCTGAACATCGACTCCCGATTGAGTAATATCACCGTGGGCGAATCGAACGGCGTGACCACAGGTGCAGGAGCCAATCTCCTTACCCTGAAGTTGGATGGCAAGGAATTCCAGCCAGACTATTATCGCAACGCTAACAGTACCCACTACTACCGCATCAACCTGACCGATGCCAAGAGCAAGAAGAGCAAGAAGGTGAAGATAGATTTCACCGAACTGAATTCTCTCCTGAATCTTGCCGCAGAGCGCAAGGCTGACCAGGAAAAGTGGAATGCCCTTTCGCAGAAGGTTCCGGAGTATGCTCCATGGGCACCATTCGGTTATGAGCGCATGCAGAAAGTGATGGCTCAGGCACAAGAGCTGGTGGCAAAGGGCAAGAAGAAGGTAACCCAGGATGAACTGGAAGGTACTACTGCCATCCTGAACCGTGCCATCAACACGATGCGCCCTGGCAACCTTGCCGAGATGGAAGACCTCCGAGAACTCTCCGGTCTGCTTCGCCGTGCCGGCTGGCCGGATGACAACACCAGCGAGGAACTCAAGGAAGCTATCAGTTATGGCAGAATGGTTCAGAAGTACGTGACCGACGGAAGTGGAACCCACGATATGATTCATGCCGCTGTGGGAAAACTGAAGAAGGCGATGAAACAATAAAGACATAGAAACAACAAAACAATAAAACATTAAAGACAACAAAGACATCATTTAGAATAAACAACATTTAAGAGTAGCAAAATCGTCTAAAAGAATGAAAATATCGTCTAAATCGCTCGTTTTGGACGATATTTTCATTCTTTTAGACGATAATACGGCACGATATGCAAAATATTGTGTTACTTTGCAATCGAAATTTAAAATAAACCTAGCATGAATAGAATATGAGACAGACACAAAATATTTCAGGCTTTGTACATAGCCAAGCTTATGTAAAAGCCATCGCGTGTTTGGTCCTTGCATGTGGAGGAGCATTACCTACTCTAGCAGCAAGTGAGACCTTATCAAGCCCAAAGGTAGAAAATGTTCAGCAGAACGGAATTACCGTAAAGGGCGTAGTGAAGGATACCAATGGAGAACCGATTATCGGTGCTACTGTTATGGAGAAAGGTACCAAGAATGGTACTGTTACAGATATCGATGGTAAGTATAGTCTCAGCGTTAAGCGTGGAGCTACCATCGAAGTCACTTATATTGGCTATCGTGCCCAAAGTTTCCTTGCAAGTCAGAAATCAAATATAGTTTTGCAAGAAGATCTTCGTGACTTGAATGAAGTTGTCGTAATTGGTTATGGAACTCAGAAAAAAGCAGATGTTACTAGTGCCGTTGCTAGTGTGAAGGCAGATGCTTTTAATAAGGGTTCTGTGCTTGATGCCGGTCAGTTAGTACAGGGAAAGGTGGCAGGTTTGCAGATTTCTTTGCCTTCTGGTGACCCAACAAGCAATACAACAGTTATGCTTCGTGGAAATTCTTCCTTGATGGGATCTAGTGCTCCTTTAATCTTGGTGGATGGTGTTCCTGGTAGTTTTTCTACTGTGGCCCCGGAGGAAATCGAATCAATTGATGTCTTGAAGGATGGCTCAGCTACAGCTATCTATGGAACCCGTGGTACAAATGGTGTAATTATCATAACAACCAAGGCAGGAAATCGCGAGATGCCAACTACGATAGAGTATAATGGCTATCTCTCTATATCTAAAATGGCAAAAAAGCCAGATTTCTTAAGCGCAGATGAACTTCGTTATCGTTGGTCTGAAAAAGACGAAAACGGTAATGCTCTTTATGCACCTTCCGGAGCAAATGATCAGGATTATGGTGCTTCAACAGATTGGCTTGATGAAGTGAGTCGTACTGCTGTTTCTCATAATCACAATCTTACTTATCGTGGTGGAAACAGGAATAGTAGCTATGTGGCATCTTTGGGATATTCTGAGCGTGAAGGAACGATGAAGAAAACTGATCGTAAGAATATTCGTGCTCGTTTAGATTTGACTCATCGTATGTTTGATGACAAGTTAACTACGAATATTGCAGTTATGGCTTATGAGAGCAAATCTCCATATGGTTACAATGTTGGTTCTGCTTATCGTAATGCTTGTATCCAAAACCCAACACAGCCTATTTACGATGAGAATGGTACCTATGTAGAGCGCCCTGTTTATTTCTATGATAATCCGGTATCTCTGCAGCAGGAAACTAATGGTATGTCTCGTCGTAGAAACATTCGTTTTACAGGCTCTATGATTTATCGTCCTATTGAGGAGTTGTCTTTTAAAGGTTCGGTAACCCGTAAAGGACAGAGTGTGTTGAATGGTTACTATCAAACTAAGAAACATCCAACTACAACAGAAAGTGGTTACAATGGATTTGCATCTCGATATACTGAAGACTATATCTATAATAATGTAGAACTTACGGCCAATTTTCATAAGAAGATAAAGAAACATAGTTTTGAGGCGATTGTAGGTTATAGTTATGAGGATAATCGTACGGAAAATTATAGGGCTACTAATCGAAATTTCCCAACAGATAGCTATAGCTATAACAAAATGGAATCAGGTAAGGGCTTGCAAGATGGAACTGCCACCATTGAATCTTACAAGTATGATACCAAATTGATTGGTGTATTCAGTCGTGTTACTTATAATTATGACAACCGTTATCTCTTGATGGCCTCTATTCGTCATGAGGGTAGTTCTAAGTTTGGTGCTGATCATAAGTGGGGAAATTTCCCGGGAGTTTCTGCAGGATGGCGTCTCAATAATGAGAAATTCATGAAGAAATATACCTGGATTGATAATCTGAAGATTCGTGCGGGTTTCGGTATTACAGGTATTGATATCAATGATCCATACAAATCATTGGCTTCTTTGGGCTATGATGGTTATTTCCTCTATAACAATGAGTGGGTAAAAATCTTGACTCCAACCCGTAATGCTAACCCTGATCTCCGTTGGGAAAAAAAGTATGAGTATAATCTTGGACTTGATTTCGAACTTTTCGGTGGTCGTTTGAGTGGAGCTATCGATTTGTATCAGCGTGATACCAAGGATGCATTGTGGAATTATTCTGTGCCCGTTCCTCCATACCAGTATAGTACTATTATGGCTAACGTAGGTAAGATCCGTAATAAAGGTATTGAAATATTGGTGAATGCCATTCCTGTTCGTACTAAAGACTTTGAATGGAACACCAACTTCTCTTATTCTACCAACAGTAATGAACTTCGGTCTATCAGTAATGATAAATTCCAGATGTCTACAGATTGGTTTACTACTGGATATACCGGAGAGCCAATCCAGACAGAGACCCATCGTGTAAAAGTGGGCGATCCTATTGGTAATTTCTATGGTTTGAAGTCTGTTGGGGTCAATGAAGCAGGTTTATGGGTTGTAGAACGATTGGAACGTGATGCTAACGGTGAATTGACTGGTGGCAAGTATTACGACTTGGCAAAGAATGCAACGACAGAAGACCGACAGGTTCTGGGTAATGGTGTGCCAAAGCACTTTGTAAACTTCAACAATACGTTCCGTTACAAGAACTTTGACATGAGCATCAATATGCGTGGTCAGTTTGGATTCCAGATTTTGAACTTCCAGGAGATGTTCTATGCTAATCCAACTATTCAGTATAATGTGCTTAATAGTGCATTTGACCTGCGTCCTTCAATAGCTATCTCTGAGGATAACAAGAGTTATTCTAAGACAGGCAAATCTGTTAGATTGGCTGATGCACAACGCTATGTAAGTGAATATGTAGAGGATGGAGATTTCTGGAAGATTGACAATATTACATTGGGTTATACCTTTAACATGAAGAAGGTAAAATATATTCAGAATCTCCGTTTGTATGCAAGTTGTTTGAATCTTTGTACTATTACGGGTTATAAAGGTATAGATCCTGAGGTAGATATCACCGGATTAACACCGGGTACAGATGATCGTGACAAGTATCCAACAACACGTTCTTTTACCTTTGGTATTAACGTAACATTCTAACATTAAATTGATATGATTATGAAAAGATATAAAATTAGTGTTCTTGCCTTTTCGGCATTAACCTTACTAGGCTTTTCTAGCTGTTTCAACCTAGATGAGAGTGTTTATTCCGAGGTTACGGAATCTACTTTTACTCCCACCGATCAGGATGTAGCCTCTTTGATGGCCAGTGCTTATAGTCCTCTGACTTACATTATGGACTGGCAGGGTTTGTTCGATGCACAGGAGGAATCAGGAGATGTTATCATAACTCCGACACGTCCAAATGGCTGGGATGATGGCGGTACTTATCGTCGTATGCACCAGCATGAATGGAATTCTGAGCAATGGCAGTGTGAGAATGCTTATGATACTCCATATGGAGCCATCAACAATGCCAACCGAATATTGAGTCAGATTGAAAGTAATGAATTACAAACAGGTGATTTGAAAGAAAGTACTATAGCAGAACTTCGCGCTATTCGTGCCGTATGGTACATGATGTTGCTTGATACGCATGGTAATGTGCCAATCGTTACTAAATTTGATGATGAAGTGCCTGTTCAGGCTACTCGTCAGCAAGTTTTCGAATTTGTCGTAAATGAGTTAAAGGAAGTTATTCCGCTGTTAAGCGAGGAAGTTAATGCTGCTACTTATGGGCGTCTTACCAAATGGGGAGCTCTTACCGCTTTAGCTCGTGTATACCTTAATGGTAAGGTGTATACCGGAAAAGAATATTGGAAAGAGTGTCTAGAGTGTTGTGAGCAGATTATCAAGAGTAAGAAATTCTCTCTGGCTACCAGCTATAAGGCAATATTCGCTTACGATAATGGATCTTCTTGTCCAGAGATCATATTTGCTGTTCCATACGATAGTAAATTCAAAGGATTCCATATGCAACATAAGTGGTTCCCTTCTACTGCTAAGTTGGTTTTTGGTAATTCTTCTGATTACTTTTGGGGTGGCAGCTGCGCGAACCCTCAATTTATCAATGCTTACCAAGAAGGTGATAAGCGCTTGGAAGATACATGGCTGATGGGTGAACAGCGTTCGGCAGATGGTAAATTGATTTGGACTTGCAAGAATTATCTTCCTTCTTTGACATGTATTAAGGATGGGCAGAATTATACAAGTGTTGATTATGGCTACCGTGTATGGAAATATGGTAATGATCCTCAGACTACTAATGGAGGTTGGAGTAATGATTTTCCATTTTTTCGTTATGCAGAGGTCTTGCTTGATAAGGCTGAATGTTTGTTGAGGTTAGGACAGAATAAGGAAGAGGCTGCTAGAATAGTTACGGAACTGCGCAAGCGTGATTTCGATGATGCAGCCAAAGCAACTGTTACTGTAACTGATCTGGAAGGTGATACAAGGATAAAGTATGGTACTCTTGATTGGGATAATAATATAGATGATCCTGGAGACCAAACGCCAGTCTTGTTAGGTGGTCTTTATGATGAATGGGGATTTGAGTTTGCTTGCGAAGCTCAGCGTCGTACACAGATGATTCGTTTTGGTACTTATAGCACCAAAAATTGGTTTAATCATGTAGCAGTAAAAGATGGGCATACTGCTATTTTCCCTATTCCGCTGAGAGCGTTGGAAACAAACGGTAAGTTGAATCAGAATCCTGGTTATGATTCTAACCGTTAATGATAAATAAAGGTATATCTGCCTTTATATTTCGAGAAAAAATCCCGTTACATGTTTCGCTTTTGTGGCATGTAACGGGACATTTTCTTTAGTTTGTACAGTTCGTAATTAAATTGTATCTTCTGAATAAAGCAATAATTTAGAGAAAAAGCAAACAAATATTTAAAATGAAAAAGAATAAGACTTTACTAGCTGCATCGCTCGCCCTGATGATGGCGATGCCGATGCAGGCACAGATGTTCTTTGGAAAGCCAAAGGAAGTTTCTGATTCTGCTTATCTGGCGCAGGCTCAAACTCCTCCTATGGGATGGAACTCATGGAATAAGTTTGGTTGTAATGTCAGCGAGAAGCTGATTATGGACATGGCAGATAAGATGGTGAAGACGGGTATGAAGAATGCGGGATACCAGTATGTTGTCATTGATGACTGCTGGCAGGTAGAACGCGACTCACTTGGCTTCATTCAGGCAGATCCCGACCGTTTTCCTCACGGAATGAAATACCTGGCAGATTATATTCATAGTAAGGGTTTGAAGTTCGGACTTTATTCCTGTGCCGGAAGCTACACCTGTCAAGGTCGCCCTGGCAGCCGTGGTCATCAGTTTCAGGATGCCTTGATGTATGCCAAATGGGGTGTGGATTTTCTGAAGTATGACTGGTGCTCTGATGAGGGACAGAATGCGCAGGCAGCTTATGCTACGATGAGTGATGCCATCAAGGAGTCGGGAAGACCTATGATTCTCAGTATTTGCGAATGGGGCGAGCATGAACCTTGGAAATGGGGTAAGGGTATCGGACATCTGTGGCGCGTTACTGCCGATATAAGAGATTGCTACCAATGTCTCTTCGACTGGGGTGGCGTAGGAGTACTCAACGTCATTGACAAGATGGCTGATCTTTATCCGTATGCCGGACCGGGTCATTGGAATGATGCCGAGATGCTGGAAGTGGGTAATGGTGGCATGACCAAGGATGAGTATATCACTCATTTCTCTATGTGGTGTATGCTGGCAGCTCCGCTGATGGCGGGCAACGACTTGACCAAGATGGATAAGGATACCCATGAGATACTGACCAACAAGGAAGTGATTGCCGTTGACCAGGACCCTATGGGCGAGCAGGGACGCCGATTCATGGATATGGGAGAGAAGGAAATCTGGGCAAAGCCTCTGAGCAACGGAGAACTGGCTGTCTGCTTTCTGAACCGTACCGATTTCCCTTGGAAACTGGACTACAACTGGAAAGCCCAGACCATCTATTTTGCCAACGAGGTGAACATTCATGCCAATGAATATGTAATCAGAGACCTTTGGAAACATAAAGACATTGGTACTACAGCTCAGAATACCAAGGCAACAATCCCTGCTCATAGTGTATTGATGGTGAGACTTTCGAAGAAAGCTAAATAGTTAGAAAGTAAAAAAGTGGCAACTGGGGTTCCGGTTGCCATTTTTACTTTACAGTTTAAGCGTGCCTGGAAAAAATCTTAAGAGAAGAAATCATTTCCCTTAAGGAAAAAACTATTTTCCCTTAAGGAAAAAAATAAAAACCCTTAAGGAAAAATTCTCAATCTCTTCTTTCCCCATTTTTCGGGTGTTTTTGCCAGATTTACTTTCTTAAGAATATTGTTTACATAGATAAAATGGGGAAGATCCTCTTTTTATACATCTTTTCTCATCGTATTATACATCAAAATGGTACTGGAATACGATATTTGTATCATTTTAGACGATATTGCGACCGTATTTGCGAGATTATCTGTACTTTTGTGCCGAAATATAAATATAACGCAAAAATCATAACCGAAATGAAACGAATCTTCTTATCGCTGATACTCACAGCGGCAACCTTGCCTTGGGCTACTGCAGCCATGGCACAGCAGGATCCATCTGAGGCTCCTGCCACCAGACCCGTAAATCCTGTTTCTGCACCACAGAAACTCATCTTCGTACCGGATTCCCTGAAACCCTATGATTTCAACAAGGATGATGAGAGATGGTGCTGGCGACATAGTGCACAGACCCAGAATATCGTGTATTTTTGGGAAAAGCCATTCGGGGACAATCCGCAGAATCCTCCTTCGCTCGAAGGTAAGCCGATGAAATTCGACTTGGGTAATCTGCAGACTCAGGTAGAACGATTCTACCGTTTCTTCCGTGATACCCTGAAGTTTTCTCTGCCGGGCAGCATCTGCGATAAGTATAAGATGATGGTGATGGTGAACTATTCGCTGGAAGGAACAGCTTATGGCGGAACTTACGATGACTTTATCGGAGCGCTCTGGGTAACACCTAATCGTATTCAAGATCAAAAACTCAATTGTCTGGCTCATGAGTTGGGACACAGTTTCCAGCTTCAGATTATGGCAGACAAAACGGGCGAAGCCTGGGGAGGAAGCGGCTTCTTCGAGATGACATCCCAATGGATGCTCTGGAGAGTGAATCCCGACTGGATAACAGATGAGAAGTATCATTTCGATGCCTTCAGACAGCTTACCCATAAGGGTTATCTGCATCTGGACAACATCTATCATTCGCCATACGTGATAGAATGGTGGGCAGAGAAGCATGGATTGGAAAGCATCGCACAGCTCTATCGTGAGGGAAAAGTAGGAGAGGACCCGGTTGTTACCTACAAGCGGAAGTATAAGATGAGTCAGAAGCAGTTTAATGATGAGATGTTCGACTGCTACCGTCATCTCGTGAACTTCGATTTCGGTTATGCCCGTAAGGAGACCCGTCCTTATGCCTGCACCTTTGATACCAGGATGCTGAAGCAGAAGAATGGTTATCTCCGTCCGGATACAGCTTCGGTTCCTGAGAACTATGGTTTCAATGCCATCAAGTTGGAAATCCCGAAAGCTAGCAAGAAGGTTACTGTAGATTTCAGAGCCCTCGATGCCGATGGTAAGGTGTTCAAGGCATCCAAGGACAAGATGGCACGAACCATCGGTTACCGTTATGGTTTGGTGGGAGTAACTGCCGATACCGATGAATGCATCTACAGCCCGATGGGCGAAGCGATGAATGGAAAGGTTTCGCTTGTGACTCCAAAGTCCCAGCCTCTCAAGGCGCTCTATCTCGTGGTGATGGGTGCTCCTGCGAATCATTCGCTTGATCCTTCTTCCCGCCGATTCCCTTATGAGGTAAGGGTGAAGTAAATATCATTATTAAAGAGAATGAAATAAAAAAAATGAAGAATAAGACTTTATTATCGGCATCACTCGCCTTGATGATGGCGTTGCCGATGCAGGCGCAACAACTCAAAGAGTATGCGGGGGATGCAGAGCTACGCATCCCGGAATGCAAGATAACGGCACCACCCAAATCTATGCATTTAGATAAATTTTATAAGAAATACGTGGATGTGAATGGCATTCCGATCGTAACGTCATGGCGAGTGCCAGACTCATGTATAGTGGCTGCGCATCATACACTCTATGCTATGACGAGTATGTTAAAACCAGAGGTGTTGGAAGCGATGAAAAAGCATGGAACTCGTGTGGCTATTATGGCTAGATATGAGGGCGAGACCGACATCCCAGAACATCATTTCATGATCAATGACACTACGGTGAATATGGATGTGCGGGCTCGAGGAATGGAAGGTACGATGGAAGTACCTGTCACAACCTGTGCGGAAGAGAACATCCTTGCTTACCAAATAGATAAGTATCATGCCGAGGATATCCTCATCCATGAGTTTGCGCATTCCATTCATTTGATAGGTATCTATCAGGTGGATCCTACCATCAATGAAAAGCTAGACTCGCTTCTTGCCAAGGCGAAAGCTCGTGGCATTTATGCCAATACTTATCGATTGGACAATGGGATGGAATATTTTGCAGAGGCTGTACAAGACTGGTTTAATGTAAATGCTGAGGTACAACGTGCTGACGGCAAGCATAACTGGATTAACACCCGTGAGGAATTGCTGGCGATGGATCCTGATATGTATCATCTGTTGGCACAGTATTTCCCTGCTACTCAATTACAGATAAGCAAGCACAAGAAGCAAAACATTTATACTTGCGATTATACAGACTTGTTGCGTGCCAAGAACTTTGCATTCACCAGGCAAAAGCAGAAAGTAGAGGAGGGATACATGCCTTTCCGAGGACATCAGGTTTATTATCGAATTGTGGGCGAACGCCAGGAAGGTAAGGCACCTATCATCTTGCTGCATGGTGGACCAGGCAGTACCCACAACTATTTCGAGGTGCTGGATCAAATTGCCGAGACTGGTCATCAGGTCATTATGTACGACCAGTTGGGCTGTGGAAAATCGTATGTAGAAGGTCATCCGGAACTTTGGAAGACTGAGACGTGGGTGGATGAGCTAGATGCGCTCCGTAAATACTTACATCTTGACCAAATACATCTCTTGGGACAGTCGTGGGGAGGTATGTTGGCTTTGGCGTACGTCTATGAACGTCATCCCGATGGGATTCGCTCACTCATTCTCTCCAGTACCAATCCATCGGCTTCGATGTGGGTAAAGGAGCAACATCGCTTGGTAAAATACTTACCGGAAAAAGAGCAAAAGGCCATAGCCAAGGCTGAGGCTACGGGGGATTTTGACAGTAAGGCATACAAAAGTGCAATTGCTCACTATATGGAGCAACATTGTGCTGCACCTGTTACTGCCGACTCGCCTGAATGCCTGAGAAGAGAGAAAAAGGCTGGTACCTTGTCGTATATTTATGGTTGGGGACCTAATGAGCTAAATGCTACTGGCGACTTAAAGGATTTTGAGTATTTGGAGAAGATGAAGAGCATCGACATCCCTACCTTGGTAATTAGTGGTAGTGAAGATCTTTGTACTCCTGCCATCGCCAAGGCCATGCATGATGCTTTGCCTAACAGTAAATGGGAACTCTTCGTGGGAAGCCGCCACATGCCTTTCGTAGAAGACCATGATCATTACTGCAAGGTTTTGGCAGAATGGTTGATGACACATTTGTAAAGGCTTACGTAATGGCGCATCTCTTTTTATAATGGAATTTTGTAAAAATATAACATGAAGAATAAAGGATTATTGACTGCATCCCTCGCCCTGATGATGGCGATGCCGATGCAGGCACAGAAGTTTGAAGATAACTTTGAAAACAAGACGCTGCGACTGGATTACATCGTGGCGGGCGATAGCGTGAACCAGGCTATCTATTTCGAACAAGCTTACAGCAACCCTACCTGGGCGGGAAGAAAGACAAGACTGGATGAGAAATTCCTGAACGGAAACGGACAGGTGACCGTGTATGAGCATGGCACCAACAAGGTGCTTTATGTAAACACCTTCTCTACACTCTTCCAGGAGTGGCAGCTCACACAGGAGGCGAAGCATCTGCAGAAATCATTCGAGAGCAGTTTCCTCGTGCCTTTCCCGAAGAAGCCGGTGGATGTAAGCATCACCCTGAGCGATACGCATCAGAAGGTGACCGCAGAACTGCGCCATACCATCAATCCTCAGGATATCCTCATCCGACCATTGGGCGAGAATGGCATCCCTTACCGCTACATCGTGAAGAGCGGAGAGGCTGCCGACTGTGTGGACCTCGCCATCATCGCCGAGGGTTATCGCCAGGACCAGATGGATAAGTTCTATCAGGATGCGCAGCGGGCTGCCGATGCCATCTTCGAGCGCGAACCTTTCGCTTCGCTCAAGTCGAGATTCAACGTGGTGGCTGTTGCGGCTCCATCGCTCGATGAGGGACCAAGTATTCCACACGAAGGGAAATGGAAGAACACGATGGCTTGCTCTCATTACGATACTTTCTATTCGAACCGTTATCTCACTACGAGCAAGATTCATCGCATCTATGATGCCTTGAGCAATGTGCCTTTCGAGCAGATCATCGTATTGGTGAATTCTCCTACGTATGGTGGCGGCGGCATCTACAACCAGGTTACGCTTTCTACCTCTGATCATCCTACGTTCAAGAAGGTACTGGTACATGAGTTCGGTCATGGCTATGCGGGCTTGGGCGATGAGTACAGTACCGATGAGTACGACCCGATGTATCCTAGTGATACCGAGCCTTGGGAGCCGAACCTCACCACGCTGAAGGATTTCCAGAGCAAGTGGGCGGATATGATGCCGAAGGGCGTGAAGATTCCTACGCCGCTTGCCAAACTTCCGGATCATAAGAATATCAGAAACGAGAAGGAGCAGAAGAAACTCAATGAAGCCGTCTTCAAGATAGGTGTGTTCGAGGGGGCGGGCAACCAGAGCAAGGGATGTTACCGCCCGGCACAGGTCTGCCGTATGCGAATCAACGAAGTGGATGATTTCTGTCCGGTTTGCCAGCGTGCCATCCGACGCATCACCGATTTCTATACTGGGAAATAATTCAAGTTTTGTAAGCGATGGGAATTGATAGAAGTTAAAGAAGTTTCCCTTAACTTCTCTAACTTCCCATATACGATAAAGAAATCAACAAGTAAAATTTTAAACATAATGAAGAATCAGATTTTAGGTCTTTCGCTGTTGAGTGCAGCTCTGGCGATGCCGGCAGCTACAGCTTCAGCCCAGGGCACATTAGAAGATTACAACAGAGCTTATGCTCTTCGTCATCAGTTCTCTGCCGACTCCGTGTTCCATTGGGCACGATCATCGGCTTGGTGCGATTCCACCCACGTACTGCATTATCAGATTTCTACTCCTCAGGGCAGGAAGTTCGTTTCCTATGATGCCGACAAGGATGAGATGAAGACTTATGATTCGCAGGAAGCGATGGAGAAGGCGCTGGGCATCAAGCCTCGTCCTGCCTACAAGCCTCAGTTTGGCAGACACCACGAGCGCCATTGGATGGAGGTAGATGAGGAGAAGGAGGCTTATCCGGTACTTTCGCCCGACGGCAAGATGGAAGCCTACATCGAAGGTTACAACGTGGTGGTTCATGAGGCAGGAAAACCTTATACCGAAGCCAAGCGAATCCTTACTCAGGATGGTACCATCGGATGTTATTACAGCAACCGCATCCAATGGAGCCCAGACGGCAAGCACATCTTCGTATGCAAGCGTGTTCCGGTAGAGAAACGCTATGCCTACTACGTAGAATCTTCGCCTGCCGACCAGCTGCAGCCTATTCTCCACAAGCAGGAGTATGCCAAGCCGGGCGATGCTCTGCCACAGCACTATCCGGTCATCATCGATGTGGCTACCGGAAAGAAGGTGGAGGCTGACAAGCATCAGATAGAAAACCAGTATGAACTGGAGTGGATGCAATGGACACCTGACAGCAAGGAGGTGACAATGGAGTACAACCAGCGTGGTCATCATCTCTATCAGATGCTGGCGATGAATGCCGAAACCGGCAAGCTGCGTACCGTGGTAGAGGAGCGTGCCAATACTTTCGTGAACTATGGTCGTCTGTGGCGTCAGTTTATCAAGGATGGCAAGCAGCTGCTCTGGATGAGCGAGCGCGACAACTGGAATCATCTCTATCTCTACGATGTGCAGAAGTCGAAGGTTATCCGACAGATTACCAAGGGCGAATGGTTTGTTCGTGGCATCCAGCGTGTAGATGAAGAGAAGGGAGAAATCTATTTCTCGGCTAGTGGTGTGAACAGGAATGAGGACCCATATCTGGTACATTATTATAAAATAGGTATCGACGGCAAGAATATGGTGGCGCTCACTCCTGAAGAGGGCAATCATAGTGCCCAATATACCTATGATTACCGTTATCTCCTGGATACCTATTCTAATGTGGATGCCGCTCCTGTTACCGTGCTCAGAGATGCGCAGACGGGCAAGCTCGTCAAGACCCTGGAGACGGCTGATATTGCTACTTTGAAGAAGCACGGATGGGTAGCTCCTGAGGTGTTTGTGGCTAAGGGGCGTGATGGCAAGACCGATATGTGGGGCATCATCCAGCGTCCTACTAATTTCGATCCGAACAAGAAATATCCGGTTATCGAATACATCTATTCGGGTCCGGGCGATGCCTATACTCCTAAGAGTTTCATGCCATACAACTGGTACACCACTTCGCTTGCCGAACTCGGTTTCATCGTAGTCCAGCTCGATGCGATGGGAACTTCCTATCGCGGCAAGAAGTTTGAGGAGGTTTGCTACAAGAACCTGAAGGATGCCGGATTCCCAGACCGTGAGCTCTGGATCAAGGCTGCAGCCAAGAAGTATCCTTATATGGATGCTGATAATGTGGCTATCTATGGCTGTTCGGCAGGCGGACAGGAGAGTACTACCGCCGTATTGCTGCATGGCGATTTCTACAAGGCTGCCTATAGTGCCTGCGGCTGTCATGACAACCGGATGGATAAAATCTGGTGGAACGAGCAATGGATGAGCTGGCCGGTTGATTCCAGTTACGTGGAGTGCAGCAACGTGGAGAATGCCCACAAGCTGGAGCGCCCTCTGATGCTGGTGGTAGGCGAGATAGATGACAACGTAGATCCATCGAGCACCTATCAGGTGGTGAATGCCCTGCAGAAGGCGAACAAGGATTTCGAACTCGTGGTGATTCCGGGAGCCCATCATACCATGGGCGAACTCTATGGCGAGCACAAACGCTACGACTTCTTTGTGAAGAATCTGCTGGGCGTGAATCCGCCGAAATGGAATCAGGTAAACAGCAAATAAAGATGATAGGTTAATCTCTTGTCATTTTCTTTTCTAAGAACTCTTTCTTTTGAATATAATTTTGTAATTTTGCACCAATAATCGAAAAGACAAGAACAATGAGAAAGATCATAACAATCCTAGCTGCCGTCTTTCTGATGGCGATGACGCCTGCTTCTGCCTGGAGCAGGAATGCGGTGAGGGAGCCGCAAGTGCGTACCATCACGATGAACACGGGATTGCCGAGCAATGCCGTGAGAAACATCGTGCAGGATAAGAATGGATTCATCTGGTTTGGTACCGATAACGGTCTCTGTCGGTATGATGGCTATCAGGTGCAGAATTTCTATAACCTGCAAATGAAGTTCGACCAGTATGTAAGTGCGCTGGAAGCCTGCGATGAAGGGCTGCTGGTGGGTACTTCCAAGGGTGCCTTCCTCTTTAACTTTAAAACCGAACAGTTTCAGAAATTAAGCGATAAGATAACTTCCACCATTACTTCTTTTTCTATTGATGGAAATCGAAATGTGTGGGTTTCTACTCAAGGACAGGGACTCTTCAGATACAATCTCATAAACCATGAATGTCGAAATTATCAGATTAAGGGAAGCAAGGGAGAAGTAGTGGCTACCCTGGTGGATGTCAACAACCAAGTGTGGGCACTCTGCAATCATCTTCCATCATCACTTGTCCGACTCAATAAGGCGAATGACAGCTTTGCGATGGTACCTTTAAAGGGAGATGCATCCCGGCTCTATGGAATAGCCATGCTCGCTAATTCGGATGGAAGCATTCTGGTGGGAACCTGGAACGATGGGTTGTTTCAGGTGGATACCGATGGTACTACCACCCAGCTGATCAATGCCTCGGTAAGCAATTCCGTGCATCACATCCATAAGCTCTATAACGACCGGAATATCAACGTGCTGATTGGTAGCGATGATGGATTGGTGGAATACGATATCCAGAAACGCAGTTGGCGAATGGTTTCGGAAGTGGATAATCCGAGCCGCAGTTCTGCCGAGCGATTCGTGTATAGCATCACTTCGGATGAGGAGGGCGGCATCTGGATAGGAACCTTCTATGGCGGAGTAAGTTACATTCCTTCTCCTACCATGAGAAACCGATTCGAGATGCATTCAGCCGGAGTTGGCGGACAGAAAGGTAATGTGGTAGGAAGATTTGCCGAGGATGCCCGACATCGCATTTGGGTTGCTACCGATGATGCGGGAGTGGATTGCTTTGATCCGGCAACGGATGGCTTTGTTGATTTCCCCGGCAAGCAGGCAATAGCACGGTATAATGTACACGGATTGCTGGCTGAAGGGGATGATCTCTGGATAGGAACTTATGGCAACGGAGTTTTCAGGATGAGTCTGTCTTCCGGGGCGCTGAAGCCTTTTCCTGCTTTAGATGAAGCCTTGAGCGGCAGCTGCTATTGCCTGTTCAGAGACAGCAGGCGCCAGCTCTGGGCTACTTCCATGAGCGGAGCCTGTATGCTGGATGAAACCAATCAGGCATTCCGAATGGTGAAATCATTCAATAGCCTTACCATCGACATCAAGGAAGATAAGAAGGGCAACATCTGGTTTGCTACTCAGGGAAATGGACTCTGGTGCTACCGGAGGAACAAGACCTGGAAGCAGTATCTGAATGATGCGAATGACACCACTTCTATCTGCAGCAATCAGGTAAACTGCGTGCAGGAAGATTCCAAGGGCAGACTTCTCGTGGCTACGAATATGGGATTGTGCGAGTATCAGCCATCCTCAGATTCCTTCCGCCGCATCGCCATCGATGCGCCTAGTCAGGATTTTGCATCCATCATCATCAATCAGGATGAGATGTGGCTCTCTTCTGACAAGGGACTCATCAAGTGGATTCCCGGAGAACCTACGCTGCTGTTCAACCGTTATGACGGACTCACCTGCGACCAGTTTATGCCGAATGCCCGCCTTTTGGCTTCTGACGGCAGAGTGTATCTGGGTACTACGCAGGGATTCAATACCTTCTATCCTTATCAGGTAAAGATCAATCACGTGGTGCCTCCGGTGGCAATCACCTCTCTCGAGCTTTTCAATAAACACGTGGAAGTGGGGTCCGAGAAATTGCCGGAGTCGCTGAACCACATCGAGCAGCTGGATCTCTCGTATGATGAGAATATGATCAATCTCTCGTTTGCGGCTTTGAGTTATGTTTCTCCGGAGAAGAACCTCTATTCCTACATGCTCGATGGATTCGACAAGGACTGGGTTACTACGAGCGAGCATCGTGCTACCTACACCAATCTGCCAGCCGGAACCTATACGTTCCGAGTGAAGGCTGCCAATAACGACGGCGTGTGGTCGCAGAATGAAGCGAAGCTCAAGATTGTGGTGCATCCGCCTTTCTGGTGGTCGTTACCTGCCAAGATTCTGTATCTGCTGGTTATCGGCTGGCTCATCTGGTTCTACACCCAGTCGAGGGTGAAGAGAGAGAAGCGCCGCCATCAGGAGGAACTCGACCAACTGGAGGTGAAGCAGGAGCAGGAGATGCGTGATGCCAGACTGCAGTTCTTCACCATGATTGCCCACGAAATCCGTACTCCGGTTACGCTGATCATCGGACCGCTGGAGAACCTGAAGGAGCAATGGCAGAAGATCAGCGAGAGTGTGAAGGATGGTGAGGCGATGAACCAGACCCTGAACGTGATAGACAGAAATGCCCAGCGACTCCTGACGCTTGTCAACCAGTTGCTCGATTTCAACAAGGTGCAGCAGAAGGGACTGCAGGTTCACTTCCGATTGCAGAATATTTCCAAGCTGATGCATGCGGTGGCAGAACGGTTCGAGCCAACCCTGCAGCAGAAGGGAGCCCGACTGGAGGTGGATTATCCTGCCGACGATTTTTCGGCAATCATCGATAGCGAGGCGATTACCAAGGTAATCAGTAATCTGATGACCAACGCCACCAAGTACACCCGTGATTACGTGCATCTCTCGTGCCGACTTGCCGAAGACGGCGAGCATTTCATCATCTCGGTAGAGGATAATGGCATGGGAATCAGTCCTGACGAACAGCAGAAGATTTTTGCCGCCTTCTATCAGGCTCACGACAACAAGCCGGGAACCGGTATCGGACTCAACATCGTGAAGAATCTGGTGGAGGCTCATCACGGAATGGTTGAGGTGAAATCGGAAGAAGGAAAGGGCGCCACGTTTATCGTCACCCTGCCTGTTAACCAGGAAGATGCCGTGGTAGAGAAGGAAGAGGATGCCTTGAAGAATCCTATCTCAGAGGAGGCTGAAACGGTGATGGAAGCAGACGGAAATCCTGAAGATGCATCAACCGCAGAGAATGCGAAAGATGCCCAGAAGGGTTATCGTCCTACGATGCTGATAGTGGATGATGACGAGGACATGAGGAACTTCGTGCAAGCACATTTCGCCAAGACGTATCGGGTGCTGACGGCAGAAGACGGCAAGCAGGCGCTGCGCATTCTGAACAAATGTGATGTAACGCTGATAGTGAGCGACTGGATGATGCCGGAAATGGATGGCCCGGAGTTCTGCCGTAGTGTAAGAACGAATCCGAAGACCAGTCATCTGCCATTCATTATGCTCACGGCAAAGACCGATGATGCCAGCAAGGCAGAAGGTATGAATTGCGGAGCCGACATCTTTATCGAAAAGCCTTTTTCGATGAAGTATCTGGAGGCGAGTGTGAACCATCTGATAGAGATGCGCAGGCTGCTGAAGAGCAAGTTTTCGCATACGCCGCTGGAACCTATCCAGGAGATTGCGCCAACCAAGATTGATAATGATTTCCTGGTGCAGATGGAGAAGGTGATAGAGGAGAATCTCTCGAATCCGGAGATGAACGTGGCGTTCCTGGCAGCCCGGTTGGGAATGAGCCGAAGCTCGCTGTTTAACAAGATTCGCGGTTTGGCTGATGTTACGCCTAACGAGATGATTCAGGTAATCAGGCTCAAGAAGGCTGCTCGCCTTCTGCGTGAGAAGCACTATCGCATCAGCGAAGTGAGCTACATGGTGGGCTTCAGCAGTCCTAGCTATTTCACAAAATGTTTCCAGAAGCAGTTTGGCATGAAACCTGCCGAATTTGCTGAAATGGGATAAAAAAGAAAAAGAGGGTGTGTCTTGGACTTTTGACACACCCTCTTTTTGTTTTTATTCTTTTTAATCAGATTATTTTTTTTAGAATCAGATTATTTTTTGGAGGCTCTGATGAAGAAGCCGATCAGGCAGATGTAGGCGATGAGCGAGCAGACCTCTGACATTGGGTTAACCCACCAGCTGTCTGCGATGCTGGCCTCAATGCCGCCAAACTTCAGCAGGGCGCTGAGCACACCCATCAAGGCTCCACCGGCAATGAAACCGCTGGCGATGAGCGTACCCTTCTCGCCACGCTCCGCATTCACCTTGGCATCCTTGCTGCGCGAAGTAACATACCAGTTGATGGCACCACCTACCAGCAGCGGAACGTTCAGCTCCAATGGAATAAACATACCCAGGGCAAAAGCCAGGGCTGGAATCTTGAAGTAGGTAAGCACGATGGCAATCACGGCTCCGATGCCGTAGAGAATCCAAGGTGCACCCACACCATTCATCAGCGGGTCGATGACCGCAGCCATCGCATTCGCCTGAGGTGCAGCCAGAGAGCCGGAAGCGAATCCGTAGGTCTCGTTGAGCAGCATCATCACACCGCCCACGGTAGCCGCACTCACCAGGGTGCCGAGGAACTTCCATCCCTCCTGCTTCTTAGGCGTAGTACCCAGCCAGTAACCAATCTTCAGGTCGGTAATGAACGAACCTGCCACAGAGAGAGCGGTGCAAACCACACCACCCATAATCAGGGCGGCAAGCATTCCGCCAGGACCTCGCAAGCCTACAGCCACCATCACCACAGAGGCGAAGATGAGCGTCATCAGGGTCATTCCCGATACAGGGTTGGAACCCACGATGGCGATGGCATTGGCTGCCACGGTGGTGAAGAGGAAGGCGATGGCTGCCACCAGCAGGATGGCGATGACGGCGAAGAGCAGATTGCCATCCATCACACCAAACCAGAAGAAGAGGAAGGTGATGAGGATGGTGACGAGCGATCCGATGGCGATAATCTTGAAAGAGATGTCGCGCTGGGTACGCTTCACGTTCTCATCCACATCGCTCTTGCCCTTCAGCTCCTTGGCGGCAAGTCCTACGGCGCTCTTGATGATGCCCCAGCTCTTGATGATGCCGATGATACCTGCCATGGCGATACCGCCGATACCGATACTGCGCGCGTAGGCACGGAAGATTTCCTCCGGACTCATCGCACCCACGGTCTTTACGATGCTGGGATCCCAGGCGCTCAGCACGCTGTCGTGGAAGATGACACTCATGCCTGGTACAATCAGCCACCATACCACGAGCGAACCCAGGCAGGTGAAGAATGCGTATTTCAATCCGATGATGTAACCCAATCCCAATACGGCTGCACCTGTGTTCACCTTGAAAACGAGCTTCGCCTTGTCGGCAAGGTCGCATCCCAGACTTACCACACGGGAAGTGAAGTTCTCGTTCCACCATCCCAAACTGGCTACGATGAAGTCGTAAAGACCACCCACCAGTCCGGCGATGAGCAGGGGCTTAGCCTGGTCACCTCCCTTAGCTCCGCTCACCAGCACCTGCGTGGTGGCTGTAGCTTCAGGGAACGGATATTTTCCGTGCATGTCGCTTACGAAGTACTTGCGGAAAGGTATCAGGAAAAGAATTCCCGAGACTCCTCCCAGGGCAGAAGCCATGAATATCTTCATAAACGAAGTTGTCATTTCGGGATATTTAGCCTGCAGGATGTAGATGGCTGGCAGGGTGAAGATGGCTCCTGCCACTACGGCACCCGAGCAGGCTCCGATGCTCTGGATGATGACATTCTCGCCCAGCGCCTTGCTTCGCTTGGTGGCAGTACTTACGCCCACGGCGATGATGGCGATTGGGATGGCTGCCTCGAACACCTGACCCACCTTCAAGCCCAGATAGGCTGCGGCGGCAGAGAAGATGACGGCCATCACGATACCCCAAGTCACCGACCATCCGTTTACCTCGGGATAAACCTTGTCTGGCGACATCAGCGGCTTGTATTCCTCCCCATCCTTGAGTTCGCGGAATGCGTTCTCGGGGAGCTGCAAATTATCTTTTTCTTCCATAGTTTATTTACTTTGAACTTTGAACATTGAGCTTTGAACTTTATGAAATGCCCTACTTTTTAGAAAATAGACCTAAATTGCAGCAGGAAAACTAATCATAAAGTTCAAAGTTCCAAGCTCAAAGTTCAATGTTTATATTATTTTTCGATTCTGATGATGTATTCACTCATGAAGCTGGCACCTGGCTGCAGGCTGTTCATCATATACTTATCCTTGAACTCGCCGGTGTATTCTGCCCAGTCGCAGGTACCGAACCAAGGTTCGATGCAGACGAATGGAGCGTGGTTGCCCGGATTCCAGACACCTACGGCTGGAGTCTTGAACTCTACGGTTACGTGTGGTTCGCCTTTCTCGTTGAGCAGGGAAATCTGCTTTACCTGACTCTTGTCGAAGATGTAGGCATCGTCTGCGAATGATTCGTCTGTTACCTCCAGGATACCGTTGTCGGTCTGAACAGTCTCGCGTGCGTTAGGGTCGATGCAGCCTCCGATGGTAGCGAAGAGGCGGGTTGGAGCCTCGTTGTCGAGCTTGAGGAAAGCCTTCAGCTTCTCTCCCTTCTTGCAGCCTGGTACCTTGAATGCAGGGTGACCGCCAATCTGGAAGTAGATTACCTTGTCGTCGGTATTCTCAACGTGCCAGATAATGTGGAGTTCGTTGCCGGCAAGGCGATAGGAAACGGCGAGGTTGAAGTGGAATGGATAGTTCTTGAAAGTCTCCTCGTTGTCGATGAGGGCGAAGGTAAGGCGATCACCGGTCTTGCCTACGAGCTTGAAATCTACGAGTTTGCCGAAGCCGTGACGTGGCAGGGTGTATTCCTTGTCGCCGATGCGGTAAACGCCCTTCCACAATCCGCCAACGATAGGGAAAAGGAGAGGAGACTGTCCGCCCCAGAATTCCTTGTCGCCATCCCAGAGATATTCGTTACCATCAGCATCCTTGATGCTTTTGAGTTCTGCTCCGTGCGCTGAAATTTCAACGGTGAGCTGATCGTTTTTAATTTGTTCCATAGTTACAAATGTTTATTGTTTAGTATCATATTGATTTCTGCTTTGCTACATAATCTTTGCAAAGATACGATTTATTTTGATAAAGAGCAAGAATCGGGCTGATTTTCTCAAAGATGGCAAGAGATTTATACGATTTTGTTAGTTTATCTCGAAAAAATGCCGTACTTTTGCAGCTCGAAATAATTTCTCAGAATAGATTCTCGATATTGATTCTCAGAATAGATTCTCGAAAGAAATGATATTATATAATGAGGTATAAGAAAAAACTTCGTAAAATAAAAAAAGCATTTTTAGTTCAATGACAAGCAGTAATAAAGTGAAAGGCTTTGCGGCGGGTGTTATAGCCGCCGTGTGTTATGGTACCAATCCTTTGGGTACGTTGGAACTTTATGGGGATGGATTCAATTCCAGTTCGGTACTCATCTACCGCTATCTCCTGGCTGTGGCGATGTTTGCCGTGGTGATGCTGTTCCGCAAGGAGAGTTTCAAGGTAAAGTGGGGACACTTGATCCGACTCGCTACGCTGGGTTGCATGTTCTCTCTTTCTTCTGCCACGCTCTATGTGAGTTTCCACTATATGGCGGCAGGTATTGCCAGTACCATCCTCTTTGTCTATCCGATCATGACGGCGATACTGATGACGGTATTCTTCCATGAGAAGGTGACGTGGTCCACCACCCTGGCTATCCTCCTGGCAGTTTCGGGTGTGGGCTTGCTCTATCAGGGCGATGGAAACGATAAGTTGAGCACGGCTGGTTTTGCGCTGGTGATGTGTTCTTCCCTGCTCTATGCGCTCTACATCATCTCCGTGAACCAATGGAAGAATCCGGGAATGTCGAACATCAAGTTCACCTTTTACATCCTGTTGTTCGGACTCATCACGATGTTCATCTATTCGTTTATTGCAGGCGAGAAGATTCAGATGCTGCAGACTCCTATGCATTGGCTCTATGCTGTCCAGCTGGCGTTGTTGCCAACGGTACTGTCGCTCTTCTTCATGACGATTTCCATCAATCTCATCGGCAGTACTCCTGCTGCCATCATGGGAGCGTTGGAGCCTGTAACGGCAGTTATCATCGGCGTCTCTATCTTCGGCGAGAGTTTCTCCTTCCAGCTTGCCATCGGCATCCTTGCTATCCTGGCTGGTGTAACCATCATTATCGCCCGAAAGAAATAATGCATTCTCAATTTTAAAGAGCAAGAACTTTTATTAGAAAAAAATGAAGGCTGCCTCCGCAATCAAGTCGGAGACAGCCTTTTTAGATTGAATTACAATCTTCCCTTTATTTCATTTTATTCTTGTGCTCAGCATGCCTTTGTTTTTTAGCTCGGTACGCCCTGAAAAGGCAAAAGCTTTCTATCCTTTCCCGATTCTATCTCAGAATATCCTTGAGCGCAAAGTTGGCGAGGATGCTGGTGCTCTGGCTCAGCATACGGATGAACTCCTGCGCCGAGTTCTTCATGTAGGCATCCTTCAGGATGTGGATGCAGCCATCCATCTCGTTGTCGGCAGCATCAATCGGAATCGCTCTCATGCCTTTTTCCAGGATGGTGGTGGATTCAGAAAGTACCGTTACCAGATTGCTGCGATGCAAGAGGTCGAAGATGATGTTCACATTATTCACTTCTACCATGATCTTGAAGTCGAGATCCTTGCCCTCTATCAGGTAATCGAAGGCGTTGCGGGCCTGCAGCCCCTTGCATGGAAGGATGAGGTCGTAGCGCTCCAGCTCTGAGAGCCTGATGGATGAAAGACGTGCCAGGGGATGGTTCTCGTTCACGATTGCCGCCAGACGGTTGCTGAAGATGGCACGGCTGTCAATCGCCTTGTCTGTCTTGATTGGCTTGAAGGCAAGCACAAGGTCGAGCTCACGCTTCTTCAATCCATCCATCAGCTCCTGCATCGAACGGTACTGGATGTTCAGCTTCACGTGAGGATAAGCATGGAGGAAGGCGATGAGCGTTTCTGCCATGATGTTGCTGAAGGAGTAGGTGACGCCGATGTTCAGTTCGCCGGTGAGCATCTCCTTCAGGTCGTTCATGTGGTCAACGCATGCCATGGTGCAGTTTACGGCATTCTGGGCATAGGGAAGAAGCTCCTTTCCTGCCTCGGTGAGATAAACCTCGTGCGAGTTACGTTCGAAGAGCGGCAAGCCTATTTCCTGTTCCAGATGCGAAATCTGCTGCGAGAGGGTACTCTGCGTGATGTAGAGCTTGCGCGATGCCTCCGAAAAATTGAGCGTCTCGGCTACCTTCAGAAAATATTTAAGTTGTCGTATTTCCATTTTCCTTTTTTCACTAGTCTTATAATTGCGCGTGCAAAGATAAAACTTTTATTTTAATTAGCTCTGCTTTCGGGCAAAATAATCAGATAAATCCTGTAATCTGTGAGAGATGAAAAACAATCTTACTTGATTTCCACCTCGTGCAGATCCACGAATTCGCCATTCTTCTTCTTTCTCTCCACCAGCATGTTGAGGAGTCGGCGCTTGCGGTTGTCGGCGATGAAGCGGCGGAAGAATACATTTGGAATGGCAACACCCAGGGCGATGCAGATGATGGCGAGCGAAGCCTTGATCAGGTTGTTCATACCCACGGTTACCTCGCCTACCACGCCGTGCATGTCGATGAAGGCAAACAGGGCACGATACATCAAAACTCCAGGTACCATAGGGATGACGCTAGGAATGGTGATGCACTGGTGAGGGGTGTGGAACCAGTGGCGGGCCTTGATGACGATGACGCTGATGAGCGCAGAACCGGCAAGCGAACCGATGCTCAAGCCCATGTCGAGACCGATGTTGCCATTGGATGGACCCAGGTTGACGAAGTTGCGGAAGCAAACGGCGATGATACCGCCCACAGCCACAACTGGCAACAGGCGTCTAGGAATGCTGAAGATGGTAGAGAAGCCCATCGCCGATACGGCTGCCGCAATGGCGAACTCCCAGTATTCGTGGTGAGGAGTCATCGTAAGATCCTTCACGAAGTTGTCGATGTGGCAAACCTGGATGGCAAAGGCAATGCCGAATGCCATGGCAAAGATCATCAGCAGGGTGTTCAGGGCACGAACCATTCCCACCTCGATGTAGCCGTCGAGCATGTCGCTCACGAAGTTGATCAGCGGAACTCCCGGCACGATGAAGAGGGCGCACGCCATCAACGGGTGCCAAGGGGTATCTGAATGCATGAAGCCCGGAAGGGCGGCTGCGATGGATGGGTTGAGCGAAAGGAACGAGGTGAGCCACGCAATCAGCGTTGCCACGAATGCCGAAATACCGATGGCTACATAGTTGTTGCAGCCCTTGGTAGGCAGGAACATTCTCAGGCGGAAGCCCAGGATGGCTGCCAGGGAACAGAAGAAGAATGCTGGCCAGTCGCAACCGAACTGGATGCAGAATCCGCCGCAGGCAAATCCGCCGCCTATAGCCACCTGCCATGGGGTGAAGCTGCGTGGAGTGGCCTTGATGTCGTTCAGGGCCTGCTCATACTGTTCGAGCGAATAGTTGTCCTTGATGGCTGTCCAGGTGAGCTTGCTTACCATCGAAATGGAGGTAAGGTTGATGCCGTGCTTCTCGCAACGCTGGAATTTGGAGAAGGAATGCGCCTCGTCGCTATAGTTCACCATCAGCACATTCCAGTTGATGTAGAGGTGCATGTAGCGTTCGTCGAGTCCGAGGAAAGCTGCAGCACGCTTCATCGTTCGCATGATGCGCGATGTGTCGGCAGCACTCTCCATAAGGATGCTGCCGGTGCGTAACAACAAGTCGAGTTTTCTTCTCAGTTCTGTTTCTGCTATTTCCTTGCAGTTGTCAATGCCTTTTTCTGCGCAGTCGCAGGTCTTCATGTTTTTTTCTTCCATATATTTTATTTATCCGAATACGAAAATGATAATCTGAATGGTTACGATTCTGAGGAACATGGCAAATGGATAAACATTCGCATAGCCCACAGATGGTGCATCTGCCGATGTCTGCTCACGTACGTAAGCCAGGGCAGATGGGTTGGTGTTGGCGCCTGCCAATACACCGAGCAATGTGTAATAGTTGATGTGGAACACGTATCTTCCGATGATGCCTCCCACCAGAATTGGAATCATGGTGATGGCAACGCCGTAGAGAATCCATGTCATTCCGCTTTCTGAAGCCACGGTCTGGATAAACTGTTCGCCGGTGCCCAGTCCCACGCAAGCCAGGAAGATGCAGATGCCTATTTCGCGGAGCATCAGGTTGGCTGAAATGGTGTTGTAGGTAACGAGGTTGTACTTCGGACCGAAGTAACCTATCAGGATTGCAACTACCAGAGGGCCGCCGGTCAAACCGAGGCGCAGGTTCTCGTTGATGCCAGGGATGAAGAATGGGATGTTTGCCACGATGCAACCCAGCATGATGCCCAAGAAGATAGGAATCAGGTTAGGGTAGTTGAGGCGCTTCATCTGGTTACCCAATACTTTCTCGGTATGGGCGATGGCAAGCTCGGTACCCACCACGGTAACACGGTCGCCCAGCTGCAGCTTCAGATGTGGAGTGGCAATCAGATCCACACCGTTGCGGTTTACTCTGGTAATATTGGCACCGAGGTTTGAACGGATCTGCAGCTGGCTGATGCTCTTGCCGTTGATGCCTGGCTTGGTGATGCGGATGCGGCGGGTAATCAGGTCTTCGCCGAATTTCTCCTCGCTCACCTGAACCTTCTCGCCGAGCAGGGCGATGACTGGCTCTTCTACGGTAGGGTTGGCTACAATCTGCAGGATGTCGCCCTCGTTGATCTTGGTCTGTCCGTTTACCACCTCATCGTGCTTGTCGCTATCTTTGCGGATAATCTTGGAAACCATGAAGTCGCGCTTCAGTATTTCTCTCATCTGCTTGATGGTGTCGCCGAATACCATCTGGTTGGTCACCTTTACAGAGAAGGTGTTCAGGGTCATCGCCTCGAGGTGTCCCATACCGCGCTTGGCAGCAGCTTCCTCCTCGCTCTTGTTGATACGCAGCGCATACCTTAATATAATAAAGGAGAGGATAACGCCGAGCACACCCATTGGGTAGGCGATGGCGTAGCCGGCTGCGATAGAAGGGGCGTCGATGTGGCGCAGGTCGCTGAATGCCTGCTGGGCAGCACCGAGTCCCGGGGTGTTGGTAACGGCACCCGAGAGAATACCAGCCATAGAAGTGATGGATGTTCCCGAGAACGAGAAGATGGCGAGGGTGGTGACGATACTCAACGCTACCACGATGATGCTGAGTAGGTTGAGGCTCTTGCCGCCGTTCTTGAACGAAGCGAAGAAACCTGGTCCTACCTCCAGACCGATGGAATAGACGAAGAGAATCAATCCGAACTCCTTGAGGAAGTGGAGCAGATGCTCATCGAGATTGAGAGAGAAGTGACCGAAGATGAGGCCGATGAAAAGAATCCATGCCAATCCGAGAGAGACTCCCTTTACTCTCAACTTTCCTAAACTCAAGCCCAGGGTGATGACCAGCGCCAGGATCAGCACGGAGTGGGCTACTCCGCCTCCCCACAGATCAGGGAAGCCATAAAACAGATTTTTTAAGATATCCATGTTCTTATATTTAAATTGATTTCCGTTATAACTATTTTTTCTTTATTAGCGATAGTTGCTGTAACATTCACGCTATTTCTGCTTTCTCTAATGCCTGTTATGGATTTTTACTATAACCGCATTTCGCTGAATTTCGATTGCAAAGGTATGGATAAAATCGAAAGCAAAAAAGAATTGATGTTGGAATAAGCCGATTCATGCTATTGAAAATTTCGATAGAAGGAGGAGCGGATAAAGGAGAGAATGTAGCGCAAGAGAAAACATTTAGACGAAATATGAGATTTTTCGGCATAAGATGGCGGCTTTTCGCAGAATTTGTTGTAACTTTGCCTTCACAAATGAATAATAGCGAATAGACAATGGATAATAACAATAAGATGATAACGGATACTCCAAGAGAGAAGGAACTGGAGACCAGAGACGAGCTCTTCCTTGCTGAGGTAAAGGACAAGCGGGTGGCCGTGCTGCTTTCGGGCGGCGTGGATAGTTCGGTAGTGGTGTGGGAGTTTGCCCGACTGGGCCTGCACCCTGACTGCTTCTATATCAAGATAGGACCGGAAGAAAAGGAGGAATGGGACTGCTCTTCAGAGGAAGACCTGGAGATGGCTACTGCCGTGGCACGCAAGTATGGCTGCAAGCTGCAGGTAATTGACTGCCATCAGGAATACTGGAACGAGGTGACTCGCTACACCATGGATAAGGTGAAGGCTGGATTCACCCCGAACCCTGATGTGATGTGCAACAGGCTCATCAAGTTTGGTGCCTTCGATGAGAAGATGGGCCACAACTACGACCTCATCGCTACAGGTCATTATGCGCAGACCGAAACGGATGAAAACGGCGATAAATGGCTCGTTACGAGTCCTGACCCCGTAAAGGATCAGACCGATTTTCTGGCTCAGATAGAGAGTTGGCAATTACGAAAAGCGATTTTCCCTATCGGTCATCACATCAAGAATGAAATTCGTGAGATAGCAGAAGAGGAACATCTCATTAATGCCAAGCGCAAGGATAGTCAAGGAATTTGCTTCCTGGGACAGATCAACTATAACGATTACATCCGCCGATACCTGGGCGAGAAACCGGGCGACGTGATAGAGATGGAGACAGGCAAGCGAATCGGCACCCATAAGGGCTTGTGGTTCCATACCATCGGCCAGCGCAAGGGGCTGGGCTTCGGCGGCGGTCCTTGGTTCGTAATCAAGAAGGATGTGGAGAAGAACATTCTCTACGTGAGTCACGGCTACGACCCTCAGACGGCGTACAAGAAGGATTTCCCGCTTCAGGATTTCCATTTCCTCACCCGCGAGGTGGCGATGCAGAAAGTAACGTTCAAGATTCGCCATACGCCGGAGTATCATCCAGCCACTATCGAAAAACTCGAAGATGGCCGCTGGATGATACATTCAGAAGAGGCGATCCACGGCGTGGCTCCCGGCCAGTTCTGCGTGGTGTATGATGAGAATCATCATCGCTGCTATGGTTCGGGGGAAATTACTGTATAAATATAATAAGGTGGAATTGTTATTCAGCGTAATCCGATGAATAAAATCTATGAAGAAACGAAAACGAGGATGTGGCATAGAGTTATGGCACATCCTCTTTTTTGTTATTCTTCTACGAGATTGTTCAGCAATCCCTGGCAGGCATCTTCCAGGAGCGTGATAACGAGCTCGAAGTCGCTGTAGTCGCCGTAGTATGGATCGGGCACGGTGGTGTATTCACGATGGTGGGTCAGAAAATCTGCCATGCGCACCACCTTGTCCTTGTCAGCCTGGCAGGAAGCCATGGAGGTGATGGCGCGGTAGTTCTCGTTATCCATTACTACGATGGTTTCGAATCTCCCGAAATCTGACTTCTGGAACTGGCGGGCGTGACTGTTGAAATTGTAGCCATGCTCGGCTCCGCATTTTCTCATGCGGCTGTCGGGCAGCTGACCTACGTGCCAGTTTCCGATTCCTGCAGAATCGATTTCAAACTCATCCTGCAACCCTGCTTTTTCTACCAGGCTCTTCATAATGCCCTCCCCGGCAGGCGAGCGGCAGATGTTGCCCAGGCAAATGAATAATACGGTATGTTTACCTTTCTTTGTCATTCTTCTGATATTTATTAAATGTTTGTCAATATTTGCAAGTAAGCTCCATATGCTCTGAAAGTATGCTCCATCCCTTGCAAGTAAGCTCCACACGCCCTGAAAGGGCAGAAGCTCCTAGCCCAGGGCAACGCCCTGGGTTGTTCGGTGTTATAAACATACGCCCTGTAAGGGCAAAAGCTTTAAAGTATTGGTAATGAAGCTTTTGCCCTTACAGGGCGTGTGGGTGAAATCATCCACTTCAGTCCTTTATCGGAAAAATCTTAGTCGATTTCCTCGTCAGCCTCGTAACCACCCATTTCGCGGATGGCGTTCTTCAGCATCGTGTACTGCTGGTAGAGGTTATTTACTGCCTCTTCGCCCTTGGTGTAGTCGTGCATTGGCGCCTTGAGGAAGAAGCTCAGGAAGCGCTGGATGCCGTAACGGCCGGCACGGGATGCAAGGTCGCTCAGCAGGCAGAGGTCGAGCAGCAATGGTGCAGCAAGGATAGAGTCGCGGCAGAGGAAGTTGATCTTGATCTGCATTGGGTAACCCATCCAGCCGAAGATGTCGATGTTGTCCCAGCCCTCCTTGTTGTCGTTGCGAGGTGGATAATAGTTGATGCGTACCTTATGATAATACTGGGTGTCCTCGTCGTTGCCGTGGCCATAGAGGTCTGGCTGCTCCTCTGGCTTCAGGATAGTCTCCAGGGTAGAGAGCTTGCTCACCTCCTTGGTGTGGAAGTTGGCTGGCTCATCGAGAACGAGACCGTCGCGGTTGCCCAGAATGTTGGTAGAGAACCATCCGTTCAAACCGAGGCATCGGGTGCCGATGATAGGAGCGAAACCACTCTTCACCAGGGTCTGACCGGTCTTGAAGTCCTTGCCTGCGATAGGCATCTGGGTCTTCTCTGCGAGTTCCCACATGGCTGGAATGTCAACTGTTGTGTTAGGAGCACCCATGATGAAAGGAGCACCCTCGGTAAGGGCAGCGTAGGCGTAGCACATGGATGGAGCGATGTGCTGGCGGTCGTCAGCCTTCATCGCAGCCTCGAGAGCTGCCAGGGTGCCGTGAATCTCCATATCCACAGGTACGTATATTTCTGTAGATGCAGCCCATGCTACCACGATGCGTGAGCAGCCGTTCTTCTCCTTGAATTCGCGGATGTCCTGGCGTAGCGCCTCTACCATCTCCCAGCGGGTCTTGCAGTCCTTCACGTTGTCGCCGTCCAGGCGCTTGGCGTAGTTCTTGTCGAATGCAGCCTTCATCGGAACAATCTGCTCCAGCTCCTTGCGCACAGGGTTGATGTCCTTCTCCTTCAAAACCTCGGCATACATGGCTGCCTGATAGGCATTCTGAGGATAGACATCCCAGGTGCCGAATACGATGTCGTTGAGGTCGGCAAGAGGAACGATGTCCTTGTAGTGCAGATACTTCTTGTCTGCGCCCTTGCCCACGCGAATCTTGTCGTACTGGGTCATTGAGCCTACTGGCTTGGTAAGTCCCTTACGGGCCATCAGCACACCTGTCATGAATGTAGTAGATACTGCACCACAACCTACAACCATAATACCCAGCTTGCCATCAGCTGGTTTTACATTGTTCTGTTTCATTTCTAATGAATTATTAAGTCTTCTTTTTATTTGATTGATTGATTTGAGGGCAAAGGTACTGAAAACTGATGAATAAAGTGCAGTTTTTCACCAATAATCTGCCATATTTTTAGAAAAATTAGCATTTTAGAGGTAAAAAAAGCGAAATAAAGTAAGTATCTTTGCATCATATTTTTTAAAATCAAAGTTTTTATAGCATGACAATAACGCTTATTATCTTGATCATTACGGTTGCCATGTTTATTTGGGGCAAGGTGAGAGCAGATATCGTGGCGCTCACAGCCCTGGCAGCACTCCTGGTTTTCGGAATTCTTACGCCAGCCGAAGCTCTGGCTGGTTTCTCTTCGCCCATCGTCGTCATGATGATCGGCCTCTTCGTGGTGGGTGGAGCCATCATGCAGACTGGTCTCGCCAAGCTGACGGGCAATAAACTGATGGCACTCTCGCGCGGCAACGAAACCATCACCTTCCTGCTGGTGATGCTCGTAACCTCCTTTATCGGAGCCTTCGTGAGCAATACCGGAACGGTGGCCCTCATGATGCCTATCATCATGAGCCTGGCAGCAGGTTCGGGCATGCAGTCGTCGCGCTTCCTCATGCCGCTCGCCTTCGCCGGAAGCCTGGGCGGAATGCTCACACTCATCGGTACGCCGCCCAACCTGGTTATCGACGAGGTGCTTACCGAGTCGGGATTCAAGCCGCTCGCCTTCTTCTCCTTCTTCCCCGTGGGCATCATCGTCATCGCCATCGGCATCATCGTGCTCATGCCGCTCAGCAAACTCTTCCTCAGCAGGAAACAGAGCGGAAAGAAGAAGAAAACCAAGTCGCTCGACGACCTGGTGGATGAATACCGGCTGCTCGACAATCTGCATCGCTACATCGTGCCAAGCAACCGGACTTCTGCCGCCAAGGATGAAAACGGCGAGCCGATGAACATCGTGGGAAAGACCCTGAAGGAACTCAGCATCCAGAAGAAATACGGAGTGAGTATCATCGAGATTAGAAACGAGAAGAAATCGAGACTCGGACTGGTGCAGGACGTAAACCAGAACATGGCGAAGAGCAGCAGTACCATTCAGGAGCACGACATACTATATATAATAGGTGACGAGCAGAAGATGCAGCGCTTTGCCCAGAATTACGGACTGAGGAGGATGAAGGACGTGAAGATTGATTTCTACGACCTGGGACTGACGGAAATCGTTGTGATGCCTACCTCCAACTTCGCTGGTCTGCGCATCGGCGAGGCCAACCTGCGCAAGCGATTCGGCATCAACGTGCTGGGTGTGAAGCGAGGCGGAGGCTCCTCTTCTTCTGAGGGTGGCAGAAGCGGCAACGAATACATCACGGACAATCTGATAGCCGCCAAGCTGCACGTGGGCGACATGCTGCTGGTGCAGGGCGAATGGACCAACCTGACGCATCTTACTGCCGATACTACCAACTGGGTGGTGCTGGATCAGCCGGAAAAGGCTGCCGACAAGGTTCTGCTGGATTACAAGGCGCCTGTGGCTGCAGCCATCATGCTGCTGATGATAGCTATGATGGTGTTCGATTTCATCCCGGTGGCTCCGGTTACGGCGGTCATCATCGCCGGACTGCTCACCGTCTTTGCCGGATGTTTCCGCAACGTGGAGGCTGCCTACAAGACCATCAACTGGGAGAGCATCGTGCTGATAGCCGCCATGATGCCGATGTCAACGGCGCTGGAGAAGACGGGTGCTTCGGCATTGGTATCTCAGGGGCTGGTGGATAGCCTGGGATCGATGGGCCCTACAGCTCTCCTGGCGGGCATCTACTTCACCACCTCGTTCATGACGATGTTTGTCAGCAATACCGCCACGGCGGTTCTCATGGCGCCTATTGCCCTGGTGGCAGCCCAGCAGGTGGGGGTGAGTCCATACTCCTTCCTTTTCGCGGTAACGCTGGGAGCCAGCATGTGCTTCGCCTCTCCGTTCTCCACTCCGCCTAATGCGCTGGTGATGAAGGCGGGTGGCTACACGTTTATGGATTATGTAAAGGTTGGTTTGCCGTTGCAGATCATCATCGGCGTGGTGATGACCTTCGTCCTGCCGCTGCTATTTCCTTATTAATGATAAAAATCCCCAATCCGGGGCTCGCAATGGAGCCTTGGGATTGGGGATTCTGCGTATAAAGACTTAACAGAAAATCGAGAGTGGAATGGGAAAATGAGATTTGTAATCCTAAGATGTTCGGTTACAGGCTTACATCATCTCCACCGCCTTCGGAGCCGGTATCGCCGGTATCGGTCTTGCCGCCCTCTGTATTACCGCCTTGGGTATTACCTCCCTCGGTATTTCCTGACTGTGAACCGCCGCCAGGGTTATCGCCGTTTCCGGTGCCGCCAGGGTTAGTGCCGCCGCCGTTTGGGTCCTTGTCAGGGTCTTCCACGTCACCGCTGTCGCCCGAGGTAACGTTCTTCACCACCTTGCCGTTGCGGTCGATGCAGGTAATCTGTATAGGAGTTCTCTGCAGCTCATCCTTGATATCCACGTTCGGAGTGAAGATCACTCGGCGGGCGGTGATGAGGCTGCCTGCCACCTCACCCACGGTAGCCACACTCTTGGCGCGCACGCCGAATCGCATGGTTCCCAGACCTGGGATAGCTACGGAGTGGCCTTCGGTTGACCACGCCTTGATTACCTCGCCGGCTGCATCCCAGCACGCCTGCATCACGCCACGGCTCACGCCACTTCTCAGAGCCGCCTCCTTGATCACCTTGCTCTCCGGGAGCTTGCTGTAAAGCTCGGTACTGAGCACGAAACGATACTTACCTTTCAACTCACCCACCTGGATGAGGGTTTCCTTTGCTTTCAGATTAATTGCCATAATACTTTGAATTTTAAATTGTTAATACTCTGTAAACTATAAACTTTTAACTCTAAACTATCTAATAGTAATAGTAGGCACGAAGTGCGAAGAGTCGGCCCTTGTCGAGATGTTGTTCTCCTGCTGCTGCCGCTGGTTCTTCCCAATCACGAGTCCCGCCGTACACGAACTGGTAAGGAAGGTGACGATGGCAGAGCATACGGCCACGATGAGATACCGTCCTCCGCTAGGCGTTCTGTCCTCCGCTAGGCGTCCCGGCGGATTTGCAATCCGCCGTCAAAAAATGTCCTAACCTATTGAGACCCTGCGGATTTGAAATCCGCAGCAAACAGGAATACTGTTTTCTCCTGCACTAAATTTGCAAACCATCTTCACCGGATAGTAATGGTAGGCACGAAGTGCGAAGAGTCGGCCCTTGTCGAGATGTTGTTCTCCTGCTGCTGCCGCTGGTTCTTCCCGATTACGAGACCCGCCGTACACGAACTGGTAAGGAAGGTGACGATGGCAGAGCATACGGCCACGATGAGATACTTGATGAATGCCTTCATGTTCTCTTTCATAAGCAATACGATTTTAAAATGTTAATACTAGCAATCCGGTCTTTCCCCCAGAAGCCTTTTTTCATTTTTCCAACTGGAGAAATATTTTTCTCCAACTAGGAAAGTGATTTTTAGCGCTTTCTGAATCACGATGCAAAGATACAAAAACAGCCACCATCAGTTGTGCGATGGTGGCTGATGCCGTGCGATGGCGGCACATTTTAAGCTAATAATTTTAAACTATCAACTTTAAACTCTCAACTCTAAACCCTATCCCGGTTCTCCCAGATAATCAACGATGGCCTTCACCTGTTTAGGCGAAAACGATTTGCTCGTCTTGCAGTATCCCATTTTCAGGAGTTTCTCCCATAGAGGGTCGCAGCGGCGAATCCAAGCCATCAGATGGTTGACGGCTGTACGTGGGTAACTCTCGGGAAAGTACATCAAGGCAAGTTCCTTCTTGGTGTACGTACGAATCTTGAAATCTTCTATCATCATAATCCTTCAATTTATTATAATCCTTCTATTTGCTTAAGGAATTACTTAACTCTATTTTTTCTCTTTCAGATAATACTCGCTGAAATCCTTGCATCCTGGTGGCAACTGGTGGTGCACCAGCTGGGGCAGAATCTCCTTGAGCTGCATGAAGAGGCTTTCGCCCGGCGCATCCCTATCGGGAAACATGTGCCACTCCGTGTGGAGCAGTTCTCCCATCTCTACCAGCCATTTCTTATCTTCCGGCTTCAATAGCGTGGCAGAAGGAATGGCTATCGCCTTGTGCCCGGCAGATAGCATCGCCCAGCAGTCGCTGCATCCCTCCGTAATGAAAAGCTTCTCGCCCGGCTTCAGCATCTTCACCACGGGAAGATTATAGATGCTGCATCGGGCACCATAAGGAAAGCGGAAGCGAGGAGCATCCTTTGAATCCTCAGTATCCTTCGAATCCTCCGAACTTGAAGAACCCTCTGGGCTTGAAGAACCCTTTGAATCCACATTCTTCTCTTGATTCTTCTTATAATCCAGATTTCGGTTTTGAATCCCGATCAGCTTCCCCTCCATGTCGAAGTAGGGAATCTGCAGCCAGTTCACGCCCTTTCTATCCGTCCACGACGTCAATCTGCACCATCTCGCCACTCTCTCATCAATCCTTCTTTCCTCGAAAAGGAATCTCCTAGCCGCCCCGTTGAGCCAGGGATGCTCAAAGAATCTCGCATACTTCCCGGCATCGAAGGAAGAGGATAGGGAGGCATCCAGAGAATCTTCCGAGGATGTTTCCGAAGATGCACCCGAGGAGGAAGAGGATAGGGAGGCGGGCGAAGAGGAAGGAACCACCTTCGAGTGCGAATCTTCTAGATAAACCCCATTCACCTTGGCAAGCCATCGGCAGGCCGAGAGGAAATCCTTCCCCAGGTATTTCATCACCAGGTCGATGGTGCCCACGGAATCCCCCATGCAAACATAGCAGCGGCAGCTGTTCTTCTTCGTGTTGAACGAGAGGCTGGCATGGTGGTCGGCGTGAAAAGGGCAGAGTGCCTTGTGCCGCTTCACCACCATCCCCAGCTGCTCGGCGACCCCCTCAATAGGTAGGTCGCGCAGCTTCTGAATCTCATATTTCTCCATAAAAACTAAATCTAAATTCATTTATGTTCAACCTCAAATCCGCAACCTATAGGGTTTCGTGAGAATTTACTTGTAAAACGACCAAAATTCTTTTATTGTACATATTCC
>NZ_JBBNGE010000016.1:0-69251 GCF_040095255.1 Segatella sinensis
GAGGCATCATCGGAAAAGAACTCGTTAAATGAACTGTTTTAAACAGCCTACGTCCTCATCGACTCAATCATTAAAAAGTTTGTAAGGATGAAGAAAATAAGCAAAATCAAGTTTATGCTTTATTAACGAGAAGTTTTCTATAGGGGTGCTGAGTAGTTACAATACTTCATTTACTAGTTAGAATGCTAGTGAATTTTATAGATAATAAGCCTATTTTAGATGGCACAGAAGTAGATATAGAGATAGCAGGTAAAGTAGCAATATTAGCTACAATCATCATACTTTTAGTTAGTCTGATTTAAGCGTAGTGGGTAGTGTAATTTAAACTGTGTCAAATAACTTTTGTTGTAACTTGACACAGTTTAGTTTACACTCTCGTTTAGTTTCACTCTCCTCAACTATTCTTCTTCATCAGATTCTTCTTCATCCTCGTATCGGGATTTTCCTTCTGAATATCCTTCATCATATCCACATTCATAACCTTCTTGGTACTTTGTTTCATAGTAATCATAGTAACTACTAGAATCATCATAGTTTGCACCGTGACTATAGCCATTCTTACCATCATCCATACCTTGTTCATACCCATCATCATACCCTTCATCATAGGCATCATCTGGTTTTTTAGCTCTACTATATCTTACTGGTTCAATTTGTTGTACTGGTTCAATTTGTTGTACTGGTTCAGAATATGTAGGTGTATAGTTAGATGGTGGAGTATATGGTACGCTAGTCTGAGTAGCAGGAGTTGTGTTACTACTGCTACCAGAACTGTTTTGGGAAATATTCATAGCTATCCAAGCTACTGCACCAATAGCCATTAACATAAAGTAACAGCCACATCCATTATTATCATCCATTTTCTTTTTCTTCTTTACCTATTTTATTAGAATCCTCACTTGTGAAAATATATCTTAGACTGTTTTTAATTAGATATACACCAGTTATAGCCATTAAACCTAAATAAATAGGAGCGGCAGACATTCCACCTCCACCATTTCCAGAATAGTCATTAGTCCAATTTGCAGACAAATCTGATAATCTTGCAAAATGGCTATCAGAATCAAATAGGCACAAAACAAATGCTAATACGCCTAATATAGGTGGAATCAGAAAGAATGTTCCTAAAATGCATTCCACTCTTTTCTCTTTTAAAATTGCTTTATTTTCCATACTTTTCCAACTTATTAAATTCTACTTATGATTAATGAGCGTTATCTCATTAGTTTTATAGTTCACTATCTTTATTGGTTTATGCAGCTGATTAGCATAGTCCAAAGTATATTTAGTACCTCTAGAAACACCATCCCAAAAAGCTAGCAGACAATCACTGTTTTCTACTATCAGTTTGTTTCTCATTAATGGTGCTACCTTAGATGGAAACTTATCATATTGTGGAAGAAACTCAATCAACTCTATGCCATGAATCTTAGCAAAATCCCTAGCATAGGTATCAGCACCCCTAGCACCACCACTAATTATAGCAGTAGGTAGATGTTTCAGGTATAACATTATATCCACTGGTGGACATGTTCTTGAACCTATTATAGCTAGTTTCATATCACTTTATATTAAGCTGTTAACCAATTATTTGCGACATCAGTTATTTTGTCATACCAGACTTTTTCCGTTTCATCATTCAGCAAACATTCTTTAGCTAAATCCTTTGAAATATCAAATAGTCTTTTTATGTTTAATGGTGTTGGCTTATTAGGTGCTTTAACAGCATCCTTCAACATCTTTCTAAAGGTTTCCAATGTTAGCGGTATAATACAACATTTTCCACCATACATTTCTACATTTGACATATACAAAGTATAAAAATGTGCTATAGTTGCAGGGTTGATAGTAGGTGCTATAAAGAAGCAATAAGTAGGCTTATTTGTCTTCTCCTTATGAATGCCAATATGTCTTGGCACTGGTTCACCTTCCATCTTAAACTGCAAAGCTCCTGACGATAAAGATACTTCTACAGTAACATCAAAATCCCCATAGTCACATACAATATCAGCCATTTTACCTAGGGCTGTACTCATTGGTTTACCAGAATCATCAAACTTTAAATTTGCATGAATGTTTCCACCATCTAACATAGTCATGGCTCTCCATGTGTTCCACTCAAAGAACAAAGAAGGCTCATAAGATTTATTCATAGTTTTGAAGGTTTCTTCTATATCATCATACAGTTTATAATCCTTCAATTCCTTAACCTCCTTACTTAGTATTTCATCCTTACGCTTTTCTATATTATCATGCAAAGTATCTTTCAGATGATTCAAAGAAACATTAGTATCTGCTACTGTTACACCAAACTCTACAGATAGTTTATTTATAATCTCATCCTTATCATCTGTAAGCAGTTTAGGAATAGCAGGATTCCATAAGTTTGCTTCATATCTTTCCAAATCATCTACAAAAATAGGCTCTCTATCTATAGTAGATAGAAAGAAATCTACATCTTTCTTCTTCTCTGGAAGTATAGACAAAGATTTACCTATAGCAGTAACTTTAATCATTCCAGTAGAACGTAAATTTCTAACAGCAGCATCAGAATAATCACGCATATTACTAATTTTCTTTAGTAAGAAATCTTCTTCTGTTGTAGTTTTACTTTCTCTAGTACTAAAGTTCCCTGCATCTATATCATCTTGATATATATATCTAGCTTCCCTAAGAAATACATCATGTCTAAACTCCGTATATTTTTTCTTTTTATCGGATGCTAAAGCTGCTTTCTCCTTACGAAATCTTTTGATTTTATCTACTATATCATCATAGATAGTATAGTTAATAAGCTGCATTCCAAATATTTGCAGTTCATCAAAAGAAAGTCCATCCAAATCTCTAATCAATCTAAACAGCTCTAAATATGGCTTTACCCTATAATCAGCAGCTTTTTTACCTAAAGGATGATAAGGGGATGGCACTTGAAATTTAAGCATCTGTCTTAGCAATATTTCTTCTTTATTGTTAGATGTAACAAATTCCTTACCAGCATCAGTTAAGCCTATTGTAGGTAATGAGACAAATCCCAAAGCTTTAGGCATTCTATTTATTCTATCTCTAGCAGACAAATCAGGGGTTTTTGAAGTGTTACCCTCAAAGAAATCATTTGCACAAAGAAGGTTATAAAACTTCACTTGTGTATCTTTATCCCATGTTTCACCATGCAATTCTTTATCTAGCAATTCCATTTCTGGAATAGCCTTAAAAGGTGTTCTTGGTGAAGTTGTTATAAAAAGAGTCTGGCTTTGAACCGCTCTATTTCTCATCTTCTTTGCCATAATTATCAGTTTAGAAGTTTGTAACTATTATATGTTTAGCTTCTGCTTGAAATCTATTTCTTATATTAACAGAATAATTCTTCTGATATTCAGCCACAATATTATTATGATACAAATCCCTTATAAAAGGGGTTCCACCTATAACCATCATAGCTCTACAGTTTAGATTATAAAAATCTTCTGCTAACTGTCTATGATTATCCTCATTAAAGCCTTCTACATACTCTTTATTTCCGTAATCAGAAAAAATACAATCATAAGGCGGGTCTAGGAATATAAAATCATCTGGCTCAGCCAAATTAAATATATTTCTATAATCCTCATTATGTATTTCTGTACGTGATAAAAGTTGATGATGCTGTTCTGTTATCAGTGCTGTATTAAAATTCTTATAACGTCCGTAAGGTACATTAAATTCACCTTTGGCATTAAAACGAATCATACCAGAATAAGCAGTCTTATTAATGAAATAATATAGTGCTGCATCTGAAAACTTTGACGCTGCTAATCCGTTATACATATCACGTAAATCATAATAAAGCTTTTCATTTGCATCAGCTACTCTATCATCTGGATGTAACTTTTTTAATGTATCAAAAGCAGCTCTATTAGCTGTATAAACTTTCTCTATTTGTGCCAATTCTTCCTTTAACTCTGGATAATTGTCTTTAACTCCAGTATAGAACCCCATTAATCTAGCATTAATATCATTAATAATAGCATCAGCAGGTTCTAAATAAAAAAACATAGCACCACCACCAAAGAAAGGCTCAATGTATCGCCCTCCAAAGTCTGGAACGTGTTGTATTAGTTGTGGTATCTCTTTAGATTTACCACCCCTATATTTAATCATTGGTTTCATTGTTTATCTTCGTTTCTTTTTTAATCAACAAAGATACAAATAAAATAGCAAAATCCAGCTATTTCTGACTGGATTTTATAATACTTTAAATATAAAAACTATACCTTATTAGTTATATATATACCTTATTATATACGTGTACCTTATTATATATATAAGAACTACATCAGATAGCTACTTCTTTTTGCAGTTGTATTCAAAGGATAATACCCATTGATTTTCTTCTGCTATATCCTGAAACTCATTCATGGTAACACATTCATCTACATCATCAGTATTCATAACTAAAGAAGCATTTGAGATAACAAAGTATTCTCCTTCTTCATAGGCATCAAACTTTCTTAATCCTTTCTGATAAGTAGCAAAGTTACCACCTATGTAGTAGGCATACTGTTCTTTTCCTCTCTGGTTGCCATTAAATAGAATGTTATATGTACCACAGATGGCATATACTTCTATCAATAATACACCATGCTTCAAAGTTCTCATACCAGTACCATATCTTTCTTTCACCTGATAAGTAGAAACTGAATAAGGCACTATCTTTTCTATCAACTCCTTAACCAGTCTTCTTTTCTCCTTTGGGTCTGCTTCTGCTTTCTTGATGGCATCATCAGGTACTTCTGGCTGCTCCAGTGCCTTCTTATACATAAGATAGGTTTCCTTCTTCTGCTGGAATCCTTCTATCTTAGACTGACATTCTAGCATTTCTTTCTTGCATGATGCTTGTGTTTGCAGATACATATTCTTGGCATCTTCTACAATCTCATCAGGAGCATCTATGTAAGCTTGATAGGCTCTATTCACCTTCTTAGCTAAAGATTCCTTCTGTTCCTTATAGTTAGCCATATCTGCTTCTACATTGGCTATCTTCTGTTTGTATTCCTCTACTTTCTGTAGTCTATCTTCTGTATTTAAGTTTGCAAAACTAATCAGTTCCTTCTTAACTAGTTCCCAGATGATAGGCTCTAGTTTCTCATTATTAATAGATACTGTAGCAGTGCAATCAGCCATATTATTAATCCTAGACATACAGAACCAGCTAATACCCAGTTTACCGTTTGTCATTCTATACTTTTGCCCAGCACCATCACCAGCCCTTTTTCTAGGTGTTAATGAATGCCCACAGCATGGACATTTAACCAGCTTAGAAAGAGTTCTTTCTACCTGCATAGGATAAGGGTCTGACTTTACTCTATTAGTCTTTCTCTTATTTTCAGCATTCTTATAGGTAGTTTCAGTTATGATAGCAGGAATCTGCACTTCAAACTGTTCTACCTCATCTGCATCAGGATCTCTTAATGAAACAATCTTGATTCCAGTGTAATAAGGTTCAAAAGTTAGAATGTGCTCGATACTACCCAGACTAAACTTCTTCCCAAACTTATCTCCATAGTCTTTAGTTATAGATAAAGCTACAGATTTCAAAGTAGCATCATCCTGCAAGTATCTATTGAACACTTCTATAACTACTTCCTTAGCATCTTCATCTATCACCCAGCTATTCTTTTTGGTTTTATCTCTACCACCAAATCTTTTGTAGCCAAAGAAGGGCTGTCCGATACTCATGCAGTTATTATCCAGTTCATCCCTTCTACCAGATGCTATTTGTGTCTTCAAACTCTTTAAGTACTTCCATGCACCATCAAAGTTAGCACCTATTTCTGTTTCAGCATTAGGTACTTTCTTACCAGTAGCAGGGTCTATAGTCCATTTGTCAATATCTCTAAAGTAAACTGGAATGTTCATATTTGACAACTCACGTACATAGACGCGACCACTCATTGGGTCACGACTTAAACGGCTAACTTCTGCTACTAGGACAACATCAAACCTACCAGCTTCTGCATCCTCCTTTAAGTGTCTGATAGATGCTCTATCCTGCTTTGTTGCATCATCCTTACCAGTTATGTGCTCGCCGTATATGGTACTAGCATCATAGCTATAGCCCATTCTATCAGCTAGTCTAGATAAGTCCTTTACCTGACGGTTATAATCCTGCTTCTTTGTAGAGCAGCGTATCAAAAATGCAGCCTTCATAATTATCTTGTTTTATATTATACTTTTTATTAATGCTCGGGGAATCATGCTCTGTATAAAGCAGTTACATTCCCTATTCCGACTGCAAAGATACAACTTTTCTCTCAATTATGCAAGTATTTTTTGTTTTGTGAGATCAAGAATAATTTGGGGCAGAGCCTTGCCTTGCATAATAAAGTAATCAGAAGCGGAGGTATCTTATATACCATAGCTGCAAAAGAAAAGTAAGAAAATGGTGTCCAGCCATAAGCTGGGCACTATTTTTTATATATGAAAGAGCAACACAAAATCAAAAGAGATGAAATTCTGTGCACAAATACTGCACAGAAGTATAAAAACTCTTAATTTCTTAAGAGATCATATCCTATCTGTGTTTTTTTGATTAACTTTGTAGCGGTCAATTAAGACAAGGTTCTTCTGACTTGACGAAGGCAACATACCTTCATAATAGTAACGATAATAGCTGACAATCATGCCAACAAACAAGAATGCCCAACTCAGATATCAAATACTAGACAGATGCTTCAGTGACTTTAAGCATAAATATACTTTCGAAGACCTCATAGAGAAGGTAAATGACGCCCTCTATGACCTGACGGGTAGCGAAGTGAGTACTCGCCAAATACGTGCTGACATTAAGTATATGCGTGATAGAGTAACCTTTGATGCACCTATAAAGGCCTATCCCATGGCTGTGGGCAAAGAACACTATTATAGATATGAAGACCCTAACTTCACCATATATAATAATGATATGTCCATCGAAGAGGTGAATAATCTACGTTCAACTATTCAAATGCTGGGACGTTATAGAGGAACTCCAGCCAATGCATGGCTTGAAGAGGTCATCTCCAATTTGGAATACCGCTTTGGGGTAAAGGCCAATGCGGAGAATCTCATTTCCTTTGAGCAAAATGATAAACTCCAGGGATTGGAACATCTTTCGGATATCATAGATGCCACAGTAAACCACCAACCTCTCAAACTTCACTATCGCACATTCAAAGGTCATGAGTTCGAGACCATATGCCATCCCTACTACGTGAAGCAATATAATAACAGATGGTTCCTGCTCGGAAAAAGCGCCGAATATGATACAATTGGCAATTATGCATTAGACAGAATCGTTTCATTCAAGAAAGTAGATGTTCCGTTCTGCAATAATACTCAGATCAATTTCGACACCTATTTCGACGACGTTATTGGAGTAACGGTACCGAAGGGGGACATCGAAACCGTGGTACTTAGATTCTCGGAAAATCGTTTTCCTTATATTGTATCCAAACCTCTCCACCAATCACAGGAAGTTAATCTGGAAGAAAGAACCATCACCATCAAGGTCAAGCCCAACAAGGAGCTGGACCAGCTGATATTCTCATTCATACCAGACGTAGAAGTTCTTTCTCCTCAAAGCCTGAGAGACACAATCAAGGAAAAAATTGAAGAAAATCTCAAGAAATATTTATCTATGCAGAATGACTGCACAGCACCTTAGTACCTTTGCACTCGTTAATTGATGTGTAACTTAATTTTTGATTGAAATGAGAAAGAATCTTGTAGTGAGCAATGAGACAAAGTCTGTAATGAATCAGGTAATTGGTACCCTGAGAGCAACAGGATTGTCTGGAGTTGAAATATCAACTTTAGTAGGCATTTTGCTATATATCAAAAAGCAAAAGGCCCAGCTGGTTGATTCTTTTGAATATAATCAGCCTCTGTTTGAACTGCTAGATCGTGATGATGACTTGTATGGAGAAGCAGAGGGTGTGTTCATCAGAGCCATCTCAAAGATAAACATCAAGTTGATCAATCAGGCCATGCAGATGCTCTGTAGTACAACCTACCCAGAAGGTGAATATCTGGATTGGTTGGATTTCTGCATCGAACAGACTATTAAATATGCAGAGGAATTCTATACGCCAAGACACATCTGTGCACTTATAGAGTCTCTCATTTCTCCAAAAGAAAAATCCATATTTGTTCCATTTGGTGGAATGATGGAGATTGGCACTGAGATGGAGAACTACGAGCATATAGATGCTGTAGAAATCAATCAAGAGATGTGGCTCTTGGGAAAAATCAGACTGGGACTGGCTGATAAGCTGGATTCTGTAGATTTTACGAATGACTCCAACACGTCATGGACAAACGAGCAGTATGATGCCATTATCTCCTACCCACCACTTGCTATGAAAATGCAGATGCAGGATGAACATGCAGCCGCAAATGGCACTAAGAGAGAACTGGCAGAACTGGTAGCTGCTAACCGTTTTCTTGAGACCACATCAGATGATGGTACTGGTGTATATTTCATGGCACCTAACATACAATGGGCAACTGGCGAGCAAAAGAGATTCAGAATGTGGGCTATGGAAAAGCACATGATTGATGCGGTTATCCTTTTGCCTAAAGGAATGCTCTCATATACCAGCATACCGCTAGCCTGTGTCATCCTGAGAAAGAACCCTCAGCATGAAAATGCCATCAGGTTCATTGACGCTTCGAAAATGTACGATAAGAGTGACGGCAACATACACCTTGACATTGAGAAGATAATGGCTGCATTTCACACAGATCAGCCAAATGTTTCTGCCTCTATATCATATGATGATATCAGAGAATATGACTACACCTGGGACTTAACCCAATACCTTCAGCACGAAGAGTTGGAGATTCCAGAGGGATATAGGGCTGTAGCCTTGGAGGAAATCGTACAGATTCCATCTTGCACAAAAGGTACGGAAGCAGACAAAGGCAAGATGCTGAAAGTGACAGATTTGAGCAATGATTGGTCAAAGCCTTATATATCCCAAGAGGCTCTCAACGATAGTGACAATGTAAAAGGTTGCGCAAAGCTAGAGCAAACTGCAATCATTGTGTCCATGGTGAGAAATCTCAAGCCATCCATCATCCAGGCTTCCGAGCAATCCCCTGTTTGGCTGGCAAAAAACGTGCTCGCCATTATCCCAGGAATGGAGATTGACATCGAGTATCTTTGCATGGTGCTGAGTAAGGCTAAATTCAGCGGAACAGGTATTATACCTCATATTTCAAAGAGTACAATCATGAAGTATAAACTGGCGTTGCCTGACATAAGCACCCAGAAGACTCTGTATAAAGAGGCATGCCAGCAGGAAGCCATGGCCAAGGCAAAAGAAACAGGTCTTCTTGATGTGATTGACAAGATGAAGACAGACTATATCAATGAAGTGCGCTCACGCAAGCACGACATGATGCCCCATCTTCGCCAAATGTCAAGTGCCAGAAAGAACCTGGAGTATTACATCAACCATAAGGACTCCATGAGCGAAGAAGACTTCATGCAGGGTATGAAAGAAGAGATTGCCAACCAGAAGACAGCAATCGATTCTCTCACCACCATTCTCAAGATCTTTTCAAGAGAAGATCAGTTTGGCACACCGGAGATCATCAACATAGATAAGTTCCTGGTGGAGAACTACCCTGATGGCCATAACTACCACTCTGAGATAGAACCAGACTTCCAGGCTCTTGCCAATTATGGGTTTACCATCCCAGATACTCTTCTCTCCAACACAATGACAGGGGACAAAAGCTGGCAGCAGAGTCTCAATGAAATTCCAGACTACGTAGAGGGCATCAACGTCTTCATGGCAAAGGATGACCTGCAGAGACTCTGTGACAACATTTTCGGTAACGCCGTCAAACATGGATTCACCGACCCAAAGAGAGAAGACTATTCCATCTGGGTCAAACTCACTGTGGATGAGGAAAGAGACATGTTCCAAATCGATTTCACCAATAATGGAACACCTTTTCCTAAAGGCCTTGACAAGATACGCTATGGACTTAGGGGCGAAAAAGGTGGCATCACTGCAGGAACAGGAGAAGGCGGCTATATTGTGAGAAGCATCGTAGAACACTATGGTGGAGACTACGACCTCCTCACACAGAAAGACCAAGATACCATTTGGTCAACCGTCCGTATTTATTTACCTATATACAGAAATGACAATGAACAATAGTTATCATATATTGTGGATAGACGATGAGTGGGAAGAGATGACCTCTTTCCAAAAGTTCTGTAAGCTTCATTACAACATGGAGCTTACCCCATTCAAGACCCAGAAAGAAGGACTTGACACATACGCCAAGAACCCAACCTTCTGGGAGGCTGTCATATTGGACGCTAAAGTGCTTAATGAAAGCGAGCAGGAAGTGGCAAGTGTGGCTGGTCTTCAGAATGCAGTTCTGAGAATCAAGGAAGAATTCAAGGAACTGCCCTACTTTATTTCGACAGGACAGCCAGACCTGCTTAGCGATAATACGTTCAAATCCTTCTTCCCTGTATTCTATGAAAAGGAAGTTGATGACGAGAAACTTTGCGATGACATCATCCAAACGATCAACGAGCAGCCCAACAGAATCATCAAGAACAAATATCCTGAAATATTCTCCTGGCTGGAAGGAACTATCGCAGATGAGGTATTAAGCATCATCAAGATATACGAGAATCGGGAGTTTGCAAATGCAGACACTTTCAACAAAGTGAGAAAAGTTCTTGACTGGATTATGAGCTACCTGTATGACTATGGTCTCCTAGCCATCAAGTTCAATGGGACAAATCTCGCTGAATGCAGCAAGTTCCTTGGAAATTCCAAGCTGCAAAGTGTAGTACCTGTACATATCCAACGACACCTATATTCACTGGTAACCGTTGCCAATGAAGGTTCTCATAGACAGCATATAGATGAGGAAGTAAAATCAAGCAAGGCTCCATTCCTGGTTGCATCAACCATTTTCGAGCTTCTCAATGTCCTCACATGGCTCCATCAACTGCCAAACGACATGGAAGAGAAGCAAACGATAGAGAAACTGGCAGCAAATGTTGCCATTGATTTCGTCCAAAGTAATAATAAACATTAAAAAAAAACATTTGTGCAAATAGAATGCACAAAAAAGTGTTACTTTTGCAATAGAATAAACAAAAAGAAGAAGAATCATATGAGCAATAACGATATTCAACAGCAGACTACGGTCAATATTCAAGAAAAGGCCAACCTTATCTGGGCAATTGCAGATAAGCTTGTAGGCGTGTATAAACCACATGAGTATGGCAACGTCATACTCCCTATGTGTGTCATCAAACGTTTCGAAGATACCCTGGCTCCAACAAAGGAAAAGGTACTTGCAACAAATGAGAAACTAGACAAGGATGGTATCGTAGTAAAGAAGGGCTTCCTGGAATCAGCAGCAGAGCAGAAGTTCTATAATCTCTCTCCTTTCGATTTCCAAAAGCTCCTCAATGACCCAGAGAACATCAAGGTGAACTTCGAGTCATACCTGAATCACTTCTCAGACAACGTCATTGATATCATCCACCGTATGGACTTCGACCGAGAGATTGAAAAAATGGCAGATAATGGTGTATTGTATCTTGTTATCAAGGAGTTCTGTACACCTAAGGCATATTTGGGAGCAGACCAAATCACAAGCGTGGATATGGGATACATCTTCGAGGAACTGGTACGTAAATTCTCTGAGAGCTATGACGAACAGGCCGGAGCCCACTTTACCGCCCGCGACATCATCTATCTGATGTCAGAACTGCTCGTAGGCGATGATGAGGAAAAACTGGAAGAAGAAGGAATCACCGCTTCCATCTATGATATGGCCATGGGTACTAGCCAGATGCTCGGCTGCCTTACAGAACGTTTCCTCAAAATAGACCCAGAAGCAGAAATCACCAGCTATGGACAGGAGTTGAACAACCAGACTTTTGCCATCGCCAAGGCCGATACCCTCATCAAGGGAGGTAATGCAGATAATATGCGCCAGGGCGACACTTTGGGCGATGACCAGTTCAAAGGCTATAAGTTTGATTACATCATCTCCAATCCACCATTCGGTATTGAGTGGAAAACTTCCAAGGAGGAGGTAACAAAGGAACATAATCTCGGGGAAGCAGGCCGCTTTGCCCCAGGACTCCCAGCCATTGGTGACGGTCAAATGCTTTTCCTTCTCAATGGTGTAGCTAAACTGAAAGATGGAGAGGAGCAGGATGACCAGTATGGAAGAATGGCCATCATCCAAAATGGCAGTAGCCTCTTCAAAGGTGACGCAGGCAGCGGAGAAAGTGAAATCCGTGGCTATCTGCTTGAAAATGATTGGCTGGAAGCCATCATCCAGCTCCCTAATGCCCTCTTCTACAACGCCGGTATCGCCACCTACATCTGGCTCATCACCAAACAGAAGAGCGAGGAACGCCAGGGAAAGGTGCAGCTCATCGATGCTAGCCAGTGCTTTGAAAAGAGAAGAAAGAGCCTGGGTAACAAGCGAGTTGAAATCACTGAGGCTTGCAGAAATCTCATCATGGAAGCTTACCATGACTTCACCAACTGGAGCTATGAAAGCGATAACCAGGAACTGAAGGTAGAGAGCAAGGTACTTGATAATGAATACTTCAAATACTCAAAGCTCACCATCGAACGCCCTCTGGTAGATGAAGAAACAGGTGAACCAATCCTCAAGAAAGGTAAACCACAACCAGATGCCAAGAAACGTGACACAGAAATCGTTCCTTGGACAGAGGACATCGAGGAATACATGGAGAAAAATGTTCTCCCATACGCTCCTGACGCATGGATTGACGAGAAGAAGACCAAAATCGGTTATGAAATCCCATTCACACGTGAGTTCTACAAGTACGTAGCCCCACGCAAGAGCGAGGATATCTTCTCTCACCTCAAGGAGTTAGAAGCAAAAGAGAACGAGTTAATGAACAAAATCTTGGGATAGTTATGGCAAAGACATATGATACATATAAGGACAGTGGCATCGCGTGGATTGGGAACATTCCAAGCGAATGGGAAATCAAGAAACTTGGCAATTTCTATACCCAAAGAAATGAGAAAGTAAGCGACAAAGATTTTTCCCCATTATCTGTCACAATGCAAGGTATATTACCTCAGTTGGAAACTGCAGCCAAAACAAATGATGGTGACAACCGTAAACTTGTAAGGGTTGGTGATTTTGCTATAAATAGCCGCTCTGATAGAAGAGGGTCTTGCGGTATATCACCATATGACGGATCTGTATCTTTAATAAATACAGTGTTGTGTCCAAAAGATAAGATGAATGCAAAATTTTATAATTGGCTATTTCACACAACTATGTTCGCAGATGAGTATTACAAATGGGGACATGGTATCGTTGATGATTTATGGACTACAAGATGGTCTGAAATGAAAAATATTTCTGTTGTGGAACCCCCTCTTTCAGAACAACAAGCCATCGCCACCTACCTCGATGAGAAATGTGGCGAAATAGACTCTTTGATCTCCCTCCAGGAGGAAATGATTTCGGAGCTACAAGCCTATAAGCAGTCTGTTATAACAGAAGCTGTCTCCAAAGGCCTTGACCCAAACGTCCCAATGAAGGATAGTGGTGTTGAGTGGATAGGTATGATTCCAGAAGCATGGGATATTAAAAGAATAAAATTCATAGCTAATATTTGGGGGCGAATTGGTTTTAGAGGGTACAAAGGTGAAGACTTAAACAAAGAAGGAATTGGTGCTATAACTCTAAGCCCTTCAAATATGAAGAGTTTTTACATGGATTATTCTTCTGTAACCTATTTAAGTTGGGAGAAATATAATGAATCTCCAGAAATCATGATTCAAAACGGAGATATTTTGTTTGTAAAAACAGGATCAAGTTACGGTAAAGCTTGTTATGTAGAAAATCTTCCAAGAGAGGCAACAATAAATCCACAGATATTAAGGATTGTTCCGAAAAACAACCAAAAGTTTTTATGTTATTTCTTGCAAACTCCTTATATTAAATTCGAAACAGAATGTGGTGTTGTGGGGGGTACAATACCAACCATATCACAAGAAAAAATAAGAAACATGTATGTCATTAGTCCTCCTATCTCCGAGCAACAGGCTATCGCCTCCTACCTCGATGAGAAGACTTCTCAAATAGACTCTCTCATAGCCCTCAAGCAAGAGAAGATCACAGAGCTGAAGGACTACAAGAAGAGCATCATATATGAATACGTAACAGGTAAGAAAAAAGTATAACATATGACACCAGAAGATTTAAAAGAAAAACAATTTGAGTCAGATATCGAACGATACCTGCTCACAGAAGGTGGATATACTAAAGGTACCCAGGCTACTTACGACCGTGTAAGAGCCTTGGACCTTGATACTCTTATCCGCTTTATCAGCACTACCCAACCAAAGCAGTGGGAAAAATTTGAGCGCAAGTATGGTACAAAGGCAAAAGATCATCTGTACCAGACCCTGCAATCAAACATATCAGATTATGGTCTCATACATACACTCCGCTCAGGTATCAAAGATTTTGGTATCCAGCTGGACTTATGCTATTTCGCACCAACATCATCCCTCAATCCAGAGCTCATTGAAAAGTACAACCAAAATATCTTGGAATGTACTCGCCAGTTTGTATATAGCAAGGACGTAAAAAACTCCATCGACATGGTGCTCTCATTGAATGGTATTCCAATCATCGCCATTGAACTCAAAAACCAGTTCACCGGCCAGGATATCAATGACTCCAAAGAGCAATGGATGAAGAACCGTGAACCAAAGGAGCCATTGTTCCATTATGACAACCGTATCCTCGCCTACTTCGGCTGCGACCTTTACGAGGCAGCCGTAACAACGCGCTTGGAAAAGGATAAAACATTCTTCATCCCATTCAATCAAGGAAGCAATGGTGCAGGAAATGTAGGTGGTGCAGGAAACCCAGAGGCAAAGGATGGAGATTATGTGACATCATACCTATGGAAAAATGTACTCCGTAGAGATATGCTCCTGGCTATTCTCCAACGCTACATCATGCGCCAAAAGGAGGAAACAATCTCCCTCATCGTTGATAAACATGGTAACGAGAAAGAAATCACAAAAACAACCGAGAAGATTATCTTCCCTCGCTACCATCAGCTGGACGTAGTGGAGAAACTGATTCACGATACAGAAGAAAAGGGTTCTGGACATAACTATCTGATCCAGCACTCTGCAGGTTCAGGAAAGTCAAACTCCATAGCTTGGCTCACCTATCGCTTGGCATCACTCCACGATAAGGATAATGCCAACATCTTCAAGGGTGTCTTCGTCATCACAGACAGACGAGTACTCAACAGACAACTTCAGGAAACCATTCTGGGTTTTGAACATGTAGAAGGTACGGTCACTACCATCACGGAAAAAGACCATGATGCAAGCAATAAGCTACGTGATGCCATCAATGCAGAGCATACAGGTATCGTCATCACTACTCTCCAACGCTTCCCACAGATTTATGAGCAAATCGTGTCCAACTCCGGACATAAGTATGCCGTAGTAGTGGATGAAGCACATTCAAGCCAAAGTGGTAAGAGTGCAGAAAAACTAAAGGCTGCTCTTGCTGATACAGATGAAGCACTCAAGGAAATGGCAGAATGGGAGGACAAAACAGTGGAAGAAGTAGAAGCCGAAAAGGACAGGCTGATGCTAGACTTATTGAGCCAGGGACAGCATAACAATCTCGCATTCTATGCATTCACTGCTACTCCAAAACCAAAGACCTTACAGACTTTTGGTATCTTTGAACAGAGAATGAAGGGAATGGAAGATGAAAGTAGATATGTAGCATATCATAACTACTCCATGCTCCAGGCTATAGAAGAAGGATTCATCAAGGATGTTCTCAAAAACTATACGACGTTCCAGACATCCTATGAGATTGCACGCCAGTCAGAGGACAATCCTAATTACGAGGAGACCCCTGCCACCAGAGCTTTGAAGGCATTCCATGACAACCATAGCGATACCATCAACAAAAAGACAGCCATCATTGTCAATAAGTTCCTGGAAGTTACCATGAACAAAATGGAAGGAAAGGCCAAAGCCATGGTGGTTACGGCTAGCCGTGCCCATGCTGTCAGATATTTCTTTGCCATCAAGGAGTATTGCAGGAAAAATAATATTAACTGCCTGCATCCGATGGTAGCATTCTCTGGTAAGGTTAACTATAAAGGCACAGAATATACAGAACCACAGCTCAATAAGCGTGGAGAAAAGAATATTTCAGAAGATAAGCTTCCTCTGTATTTCTCTAGCGAGTTCTACAACATGCTTATCGTGGCAGACAAATACCAAACCGGATTTGATGAGCCACTTCTGCATACCATGTTTGTGGACAAGAAGCTGAAAAATGTAAAGGCGGTACAAACACTGTCACGCTTAAACAGAGCAAACAGACTTAAGAAAGATACCTTTGTGTTCGACTTTGCAAACACGGCTGAGGAAATCGCTACATCATTCAAACCATTCTATGAAGGAACCGAACTCATCAAGCCTGTGGATGTGAACTATGTCTATAAATTCCACAAGGACGTGGAGCTGTTCCATCTTTGGACAACGGAAGACGAAGAAAAGTTCTATGAGGTATTTGCAGAGACAAAGAAAAATAAAAACCAACTGGGTATTCTTTCAAGTATGCTTAAACCGGTCGTAGACAGAATCGGAGAGCTTGAAGAAGAAAAGCGCTTTGAGGTAAGAAGCAAGATCAAGAACTTTGTGCGCTTCTATTCCTATATGACCCAGATTGCAAGAACATTTGACCGTGCCCTATATAAGACTTATCTGTTTGCAGATTATCTGTATAGAGTATTGCCAAAGACAGCTCATGAGCAAATAGACTTGGATAAGAAAGTAAGACTCGTCAACAATACCATCAAAGCGAATGAGACTATCAACATTTGGTTAAATGATGGCAAGAAACAGCCTCTCAAGGGAGAGAATCCTGGATCTGCAGTAATGCCAGATGATAATAAGGACCTTCTTGACAATATTATCGATAAGGTCAACATCATGTTCCGTGGTGAGTTCTCTGAGGCAGACAGAGTTATGGTGGAAGGCATCTTTGACCATATCCAGAAAGTGGCAACCAAGAAGATACAAAAGCAGGCTGTTGGCAATGATGAGAACCAGTTTGTAGAAAGCATCTTCCCTGACATCTTTGGAAAAGCAGCACAAAAATGCTACACTACCCAAACAGATGCCTATCGCAAGCTCTTTGAGAATCAGGAGTTCTACAAGACTCTGATGCAGCAGATGGGACATGCCATCTATGAGCGTTACCGTGAGCAAGAGGCCAAAGCATATACCATCGAGAATCTGCAAAGAAAAATCATTCCGCTTTTGCGAGAGGATTTTGCAGGCATTGCCGGTATTGGTAGAACCTTGGAGGAAGCTTTCGAGTGGATGATTAAGGTACTGAAGGTAGACAGCATAGAAAAATACAGTGGCCTTGGCGAAACAGTTCTCAATGCCCTGTTCAAACTCTATTGCTGCCCAAATACGCTTACCTTGACAGAGAAGCGTACATACCTCAAGACTCTGGTCACAGGCTATGAGTCATATTTGAAGAAGTTGCATTATCTCATATATGATAAAGAAGTAACTGACAAGAATGGCGATACAGAACATGCTGCACTGAGCAATGCCATCTACTGCATGAAGCTCAATAAGCTGAAATACAGCGAGAAGGCTACAGACCAGAAGTTTGCAACATACGTAGATCTCATCGTTAAACTCCGCAATGATGAAAACCATCAGGCAAAGAGCCTTGACGCCAAAGAGGTTAAACTGGGAATACATGTAGCAACTGCCATGCTCATGTATGTAACATTCAAGTACATTACTGAACTTGAAATGGTGGAAAGCAAGTTTGAAAGTAAATAGAATCTAACAAGAGTGTAGCTTTTAATGAGGGCTACACTCTTTCATTTAAAAATCGAAATTTATGGAAAATGATATTGAAAAAATAATCGCAAACATGCCTAAGGATGTAATTTTAAACATAATGCGAAATAATGTCGAAAAGAACTGCGAGACAATGTTTAAACTTTCCTATAACTGGAGAAAACAACATAAGGCAACCAACGAGAAGATTGATTTTGCCTATTATATGTTCCAGCAACATCTTGCTAATATGAGAGCCATTCTTGAGCTTTCAAATGGGATAGAGATTTATTCAAACCATCCTGAAACAAAAGTAATTGAACCCACTACTATCATTTCTATTGTTAGAAGCGTATATGAAAGAATGTTTATTTTCCATTGCATATATGTCCTACCAGAAACAGAAATAGAACAAGACATTTTGTTATATCTATGGATTATCAAAGGGCTAAAAAACAGGCAAGTAGGTTATGTACCTCAAGAATTCCAAGAAAAAAAGGAAAGAGAGAGAGACGAAATTAATAAAATCATTGACAAAATCAAAGATTATTCTAATCGTCTGAATATAATTCAAGAGGCTAAGGATAAGATTATTGGTTATGCAAAAAATAAGTCACTTACTCCCAAAGGCTATAAATATATCAAGAACGCTAACCATGTCATTATTGATTTTGAGGAAATCAGCCTAAGTAAAGCATCGGAAGAATTAATGGGAACAACGTTTCCACCTATCTATAATTATTTCTCGATGCACTCCCATCCGTCATACCTTGGGACATTACAATTTTCCCAACTATTTGATAAGGAAGTAAACAAGGATTTTATGCGAACACTTATTGTTAGTATTGCATTATTCCAAGGGAAAATCATTTCAGATTTTGTCAACAGCGTAGAAGGAGTAAAGGAAATCTTCGAAACCTTACCAAAAGAGGAGCAAGAAAATTGCAGGATGAATAATCAAATCTTTCAATCCTTAAAAGAAAGTAATGAAGTAGAACAAGAGGATTCATAACGTCATTACACTTAACAAAGTTTATATGACAAAGTTGTGAACTCTCAACTATTTTCATTATTTTTGCATTAATTTTAAGTATTGTTCAAAACAAATAATTAATAACATCAATCTTATGCGCGACGCTACAAGAATAACAGATTATTTCAATGGTTCAAGGACATTGTTCATCATTCCCTTGTACCAAAGAAAGTATGCCTGGCAACAGAAGCACTGTTCCAGATTGTTCGAGGATTTGAAAAAGATTCATCGAGATAAAATCTATAGCCATTTCTTTGGCAGCATTGTATCCACTAAAGCAGATGAATACGAGGACGACCTTCTCATCATTGATGGACAGCAACGAATCACAACACTTTCCTTGCTTATCCTAGCAGGTATCAATGCCGTAGAGAACGGAGACATGCAAGAAGGAGATGAAGACATCAATAAGATAAAGGAAGACTATCTCTATGCAATCAGAAGAAAATTGCCTAGAAAAATTAAGCTCTGTCCTATTGAAGATGATCAGAAGGCTTATGATGCCCTCTTCACGAACAATGAGAATGAGTTTATAAAGAACTGTGGAATTACCTCTAACTATCAACTGTTCTATAACTTAATCAAGGTTAGTGACCTTACGTTCGAGAATTTAATAGGTGCTATCGAAAGACTTACTATCATTGACATCTGCTTGGATTCAAGAGATAACCCTCAGTTAATCTTCGAATCCCTGAACTCCTGTGGCAAGGATTTAGAGGAAGCAGATAAGGTTAGAAATTACCTACTCATGTCTCTGTCAAAGGATGAGCAAGAAGAATATTACCATCAGTACTGGAGCAAGATTGAGAAACTTACTGAAGGTGAACCTACCATGTTTATAAGAGACTACCTCACTATCAAGAATGGTAACATCAGTAAGGTAGAGGAATTATACTTTGACTTCAAGGCTTTCGATGAGAACGAACACTTGAATCGAGAGACATTACTTGCTGATATGCTCAAATTTGCAAACTACTACAGACAAATTTGTAAGGGAGAAACAGGTAATAAGAAACTCGATAAAAAACTAAAGCAGATTGCAAGCATCGGCACTACAGTCCATCTGCCATTTCTACTATCTTTCTTTGATTATGCAAAAGACAACAACTTTGATGAGGAAGAAATCTTCACTGTCCTGGACATTGTAGAGAATTATTGGGCCAGACGTATCATTTGCGGCTATCCTGCGAACGCAATGCAGAAACTCTTCTCAATGCTTCATACTGATATCATGCGTATCTACAAGCGACATGAAGAAAAGGGTATTCCAGTCAATTGTTCCTATTCTCAGGTTATGGCATATATCCTTCTTCACAAACAGGGAACTTCAACATTCCCAAGTAACAGAGAGGTAAGCGAAGAGTTTGAAACAAGACAGATTTATCGCATTCCAAGCAACTACAAATACTTCCTCTTTGAAAGAATGGAAAATGAGAACAGCCCAGAAGCAGATGACATGATTGTTGAGAAGATGAAGGAAGGCAGAATTACCATAGAACATATCATGCCTCAAACTCTCACCCCACAGTGGAAGCATGACCTAGGTGAAAACTGGGAAGAGATATACGAAAAGTACCTGCATACTTTCGCAAACCTCACTCTCACTGGCTTTAACGTATCCTATAGCAACCACTCTTTCCAAGAGAAAAAAGAAGGATATATCGATAAAAAGGGTAATAAAGTTGATGGCTTTGATAATTCAGCATTCCGTCTGTCTAACTATATCAAGCATTGTGATAAATGGACATTGGAAGAGATTCTGAAACGCCAAAAGGTTCTGCTCGATAATTTCTTGCATCTATGGCCAATGATCACAACCAGTTATCAGCCCCTGGAAAAAGAATATGAATTGGTATCATTTGAAGATGATGAATACGAACTGAAAGGACGTACCATCGTTGGATTCAGATATAGAAACGAGAGACATGCCATTACAACATGGAAAGATATGCTTATTCAAGTAGACAAACTCATATATAATGAGAATCCATCCTCTATGGTGTATCTGGCGACCAAGAACAATAACCTATACGAAAAGGATTCAGAGGGCAAATCAAAGATTGCTGATAATTGCTATGTTTATTCAGCATGCAGTACAAATGCCAAACGTGCAATACTTTCGTACATCTTCAAAGGTTGTAATATCCCAGCTTCCGTACTGGAATTTGAACTGGTCCCTATTTCAGAGAACATTATTGAAAACGAAGAATAATAAAAAGCTCAATAACTCTTTGAATGGAGTAATCATACGAGTAGTCTTTCCACAAGCATTTGCAGAGAGACTTACTCCTTTACCTATTAATAGGAGAATTACAGTTCCAACTCTCAGAATGTGGGCATGTTCTCACAGACCTGCAGAATTCAGAAAAATCATCTTTGTAAGGAAAAAACATATCAATAACAGAAAAGTAAAATATGGATTTTGGAGAAGTTTTTGAAAAGAAAATGCCCAAGGCAATAGAGTATGCTTCACATATTATTATGGAAACAAGCAACTTCATTGATTTTGCAGTAGCCTTGGTTGACTATATGGATGAAGATTTTATTCCATATTGTAAATCAGTGTATGCCATGCTGAGAAGTTTGGACTATCCAACTGTGACATTTGAAAAGGATGATGAATTAGGAGATATAACTCCAGATGTCATCCGTAAAGAATACCATAACTTTCTATCGCAGCAAGAGAAGCTAGCACGAGAAAAAGAATTTAAGGAAAATATAGATGAGTTACAATTCCTGGTAAAAAGCTACCGTGATAGCAATGAGTTCAAAAAAATGTTAGATTTCATAGGTAGTTTTCCTTATCTCGCCCCTTACAATGCCATGCTAGTTCAGATGCAGAAGCCTGGTGCTACGTTCGTCCTAACAGGCAAGAAATGGGCTGAATATGGAAGGCAGCCGAAGTTGAATGGACAAAAGCTGATAGTTCTGAAACCATTTGGCCCAGTGCAATGCGTTTTTGACTTTGAGGATACAGAACCTATTCCAAATGCTACAGAAGTTATGGAAGAGGCAGACTTGATAAAAAAATATACGGAGAGCTTACAACAAGCACAAGGAGATTTGGATAAGAAGAAAATGGAAACATTGGTTTCAAACCTACCAGTATATGGAATATATCTGGATGACAACTTCTTGGCAGCAAACTCTTATGGTGGTTATATCATGCCATATCATGACCAAAAGTTAAAGGTCAAGATAGACAAAGACTATTATATGGAAGTTTCTTCCAATTTCGTGATAAGTGTCAATAAAAAGCAGTCTAATGCCGTTAAGTTCCATACACTTTGCCATGAACTTGGTCATCTTTTCTGTAATCATCAGTGCTATGATAAAAGAAAAAAACGCAAGCTGACCCTGAAGGAAGAAGAGTTTGAGGCAGAAACCGTTGCCTGGTTAATGTGCAAAAGACATGGCATAAGCAATCCATCAGAAGAGTACTTGGCTTCTTATGCCCCAAAAGGCGAGATTCCTATTTGTAGTACAGAGTTAATCATGCGAGCAGTAACAGAAATTGAAAGAATGATGGATGGAGCTGTAAGTGTAAATGACTCTATGTGGTATAAGGAGGATGCAGCATTCAAAGCATCGATAAATGCTCAGCGTCAAAAATTGAAGAGGTCTAGACAAACCGACCTATTCGGAAACAGAATTGGACTTGATTAAAGATACCTATTAGTGTGCAATACCATTCCTGTCTTACGATTTTGTAGCAGTGGTACCAAAGGTGAACGAACTAAAATTAAGGCATCCCCAAGAATACTCCAAAACATTTTCAAAAACATTTTTCTTTCTGTGCAGCTAGGCTGCACAGAAAGAACCTACCTTTGCACCAGTTAAACCAAGAACTATAAGATTATGGGACTATTAGATTTCTTGTTTGGGAAGCAAAAGCATCATGCAGCTCCCGATTTAAAAGCGCAAAGCCAACGCTACGACCAAGGCTATCATGATGGCTATCGAGATGCCTACGAGGAAGGGACGTGTGAAGATTGGGAATGCACCTGTGAAAATCTAGACTTCAATCCATGTGACTCTTCATTTGACGGTTATCCTGATGAAGATACCTTCCAAGAGGATGACTATGATAACTATGAAGATGATTCGGATTCATGTCCGGAAGTATGGTACTAACAGTTTCAAATACTATCAAAACAAATGCAATATGAACAAACGTTATTTTTCTTACTTTATGGTGGCAATGCTCACCATGATGTTTTTCTCTTGCTCAAAAACAGAGAATGGTAATGTAGAGTATATCCCATTCCAGGAAACCGCAGATGGTCAATGGGGCATGATTTCCCTAGATGGTAAAGTCCTTTTCAAGGAAGAGTTCAAAAATAAGCCAACCATTGTTAGAGATGGAAGATTCTTCGTAAGAACCAAAGACGGAGTATGGGAAATGTACGATGCAACAGAGAAGCCTAAGAAAATCGGAGGTGACTATGCTCACACATCAGGTTTTCGAAATGGCAAAGCTCTCGTAGCTCTCAAGAATCAGCCGGTGTCCATCATCGACACAGATGGAAGAGTAGTCAAAAATCTCGATAAGATTGACGGAAAGCAGGTAGATGGTGTAAGAGCCTTCGAAGGAGACTATGCTGTATTCATGACAGCCGATTCCCTCTGGGGAGTAATCAACCAGAATGGCGATTGTGTAGTAAAGCCAGAGTATTACTCTCTCAACGACTATGGAGACGGAAAGTTCATTGGAGTGAACGCCAAGTATAAGAAGGAAGTCAAGAAGGAGCAGAAGGACAAGGTAAAAATCTCCGTAATCAATCCTAGCGGCCAGGTACTCTTCGATTTTTCAGCTGGCAAGTATGAGAATATGCAATATCAGTTTACTGATGGGAAACTGGCAGTCTCAGTCAAGAAGGATGGAAAAGAAACATGGGGAATCATGAACGACAAGGGAGAGATCATCGTCAAACCATCGCCCAAGCTGAAGAATATTGGCACCATCCATGGAGATGTCTTCACCTATAATAATGGTGACGGCTGGGGACTCATGAATACCAAGGGAGAAACCCTGGTTAGAGCCAAGTATGAATTTCTCTATTATGATGAAGACGGAACACTGATTGCACTGGTCAAGAATGGAGATTCCTATGAATATAAGTATATCGACCAACAGGACAACCAGATTGGGGAAGATTCATATGTAAAGGCTACCCTATTCTCCATGTTCGATGGCCAACATGCTCTTGTGAAGCCCAATGACAAGATCTACTCTATCATTGACAAGAACGGAAAACAGCTGGAGAACCTTCCGGACATCGTTGATATCGGCACCTACGAAGGAGAAAGCTACATAGAAAGTGACTATGTGGATATCAACAAGATGATTGCAGGATTCAACATATCGCCGGACGGATTGTATGGCTTCAACTATCAGTCCACTCCACAGCAAGCAGTCAATATGGAGGTAAAACAAGACTTAGCCATCGGTGACAAGAAGCATAAGGCCGGTACTCCATATTGGTATGACTTCAAGGACAATATCATGTTGAGTGGTCAGTCGGAAGGTATCAATGGCTGGATTTCCATTCAATACTCCGGCAACCTCAGCAGACAGACCTACAGAACCAAAAGAGTCATAGACTATGATTTTGGTGACTACTATTGGTATCACGATGACAAAATACCAACCGGCTATGTTTGGAATAAGGTAAAACCAACATTATTTGGTCTCACCATTTACAATGGAGGCAGGATGCATGGCAAACTGAGAACTCTTTTCAATGCCCTATCCCAAAAAGTCAAGAGTTGGGGTAAGGTTGTCAAAGAAAACAATGGTGCAGCTATCGTTAATCTCAACAATGGCAAGAGAGCTATCATTACCATGGAAAAAGACAAGGTATCCGTATTCTGGGGACAGTTGAAAGCTGCTAAGGATATTGACATATCCAAATACAAGGATGCATGCGAGGAAGATGACCTCAATAATATATCTTATGGCTACCTCAATGACTTATTCTCTGACGAAGTTGCAGCAGACACCGCTGTTGTAGAAAGTGACTCTACGGCTGTAGAGTAAACCTCTTAAGCTATCTATTGGGATAAGCCTTTAGCTAATCCTTATTACATATTCTCCGAAAATCTTGTAGAACTCTCCAAAATTCTACAAGATTTTCGGAGTTTTTCAAAGATACGTTGAAGAACCCACAAAAATTTCAGAGATATTCAAAGGAAACTTGGTACCGGTTACTGCGCTACAGTGGTACCGATTGGAGTGATATATTGGTACCGATTAGAGTGCTACGCATGGCACAAAGACTACGCAACTATCATTTCTCTAATGTCATAAAAAAACATTCCCAAGTTTTTTTGCACATTTCTTTTCCTGCGCAGATAGACTGCACACATACTTATTACCTTTGCAACATCAAACCGAGAAGCCAAGGGATAGTCCCAAGGTAAGGTAAAAAGGAGGCTAGTATGAAAATGCATCTAAATCGACAAAACTTAGTTGCTTGACAATTGAAACTTAAATATTTATCAGAACTTTGTTGAACTAAAAATATCAAAAAGATGAAGACTGTTGTTTTAATGTGGAATCCAACTATTTCAAGCTTCCATGAGGAAGACTTGAGGAAGTGCATCCAAGTATTGGATAGTTATAATGAAGGAGACTGTCCCAACGAATATCTAGACCTCAACTGGTCTATATGGGACCATGAGCAGGTAAAAGATGGAGATAGATTCTTCATGGTAAAGGTCGGGGAAGGAAAAACTGGCATCGTCATGGCTGGAACTATCCAATCTAATCCTTATAAAGATAAGGACTGGAGCGGGAAAGACCGTGAAGTTTATTATGCCGACCTGTTTTGTGAATGCATTGTTGACATAGAGACAGCCCCTTACATATCCACGCAGGAACTCAAAGAAGCCATGCCAGAATTTGACTGGACGGGTGGACATAGCGGAAGAGTCATCGAGGATTGTACGGCATTCAAGCTTGAAAAAATGTGGGCTGAATACGTCTATAAGTACTATAATGTATTAGACTCTCAAAGAGCAAGTAGGGCATTTACGGCTGGCTATATCCCTGATCGACTTGAAGAATACCTATCCAAAGTTACTGAAGGAACCTGTGAGATCTGCGGCTATAACTACAAGAAGATATGGGGAGAGGACTGTGAGCAGAACAATCATTTTGTACGCTTCATTCCAAGAAGAACCGATCAAAAATGCAAGAACGGAGACAACGTCTGGAAACACTTCCACTGCATCTGCCCTAACTGCAGCCAATTGCCATACAAGGCGATAGGTGAAAAACTGGGCGAGAAGGACTTCTTTGACGATGAACTATGGATTGTTTAGCAAATGGGGAAAATCAGACTATATGCTTAAAACAACACTATAGGTGACCAGAAATAAGAACGGTGGAATACCTTTCCCACTACTTCTCCACCTCACCTTTGGCAGAAAAATATTTTTGGCACACCCTTTGTTAAAACAGAAATAGCAGGAAGATACCTTCCGGAACCAGATGGAAAGTTCCGAAAGTGATCAATCCTTACTTAATATAGACAATTCAATCAAATAACAGATTAAAATATACGATATGAAAGAACTGAAATGCCCTAAATGCGGCAACGTCTTCAAGGTAGATGAAGCAGACTATGCTGCTATTGTTGGTCAAGTCAAGAATGCAGAGTTTAACCAGGAGGTAGAACGACGCATGAAGGAACTCGAGAAACAGCAGAAGGCTGAGCAAAAGGCTGAGACCTTGAAAGCAGAACAGAACTATCAGAAACTGCTTTCTGAGAAAGAGCTCAACCTTACCCAGAAAGATGCTGAGATTGCCAAGCTTCAGAGCCAACTAGAAGGTATTGAGAAAACCAACCAGCTCAGCCTGGCAAAAGAGATTGCCAAAAAGGATAAGGAAATCGCAGCCTTGCAGACACAGCTGTCCTCTAACGAAAGCAAATTAAAGGTTGCCATCCTGGAGGAGCAAAATAAGAGCAAGGATTTCCTCCAGAAGAAGGAACAGGAAATTCAGAAGCTCAAGGGAGACATGGAGCTGGCCCAGAAAGAAGCAATCATCAAGGAAAAGAACCTGAAAGAAGACTTTCAAAGCCGACTGAAGCTCAAGCAGGAGGAAGTAGATCACTACAAGGAGCTGAAAGCCCACATGTCCACCAAGATGATTGGAGAGAGCCTGGAGGTTCACTGCAGCACTGAGTTCAACAGAGTAAGAAGCATGATGTACCCATGCGCCTACTTTGAAAAGGACAATGATGCAAGTGGCGGCAGTAAGGGAGATTTCATCTTCCGAGACACAGCAGATGGCGTAGAGTACATTTCCATCATGTTTGAAATGAAAAACGAGATGGAAACCACGGCTACAAAGCATAAAAACGAGGACTTCTTTGCCAAACTCGACAAAGACAGAAAAGAAAAAGGCTGCGAGTATGCGGTTTTGGTCTCTCTCCTGGAACCAGACAGTGAGCTATATAACGAAGGTATCGTTGATGTATCCTACAAGTATCCGAAGATGTATGTAATCCGTCCTCAGTTCTTCATGCCACTGATCTCACTCCTCACCCAGGCATCCAAGAAGAGCATCGAGTACCAGAAGGAACTCATTTTGGCTCGCCAGCAGAGTGTGGATGTTACCAACTTTGAGAACAAGGTCAATGCCTTCCGTGATAAATTCGCCGGTCACTATCAGAAAGCCAGCGAAAAATTCAACAAGGCTATTGAAGAGATTGACAAGACCATCAAGTCTCTCCAGAAGATGAAGGATAATCTCCTGAGCTCAGAGAACTACCTTCGTCTCGCTAACAATGACACGGAAGACCTGAGTATCAAGAAACTCATTCGCGGTAACCCCACGATGAAGGAAAAGTTTGAGGAGGCAAGAAGAATGGATGAAGCGTCCACTCACTTAGGCTAACAAAAAGCCTGACTAAAAAAGCCTGGCTGGAATAAGAGCTGGTCTCTGAAAGTTAACCCATCCCTCAAGCTGCAAATATACAATAATTATTTTGCAGTTACAAAGAAAATAGGTTAAGATTAACATAGACTATCATAAATGGCGGGTGTCATGATGGCATTCGCCTTTTTATTTTAGTGAACTTTATAACTAAGTCATCATGAAAGTTTCCGCCAAACGTCAAGATATATGTAACTAGCTACCTAAAATTCTACTAAAACCAGCTTTGCCTGAAACTACATCAGACAAAACTATATACCCTTTCTCCTATCAACAATACATCACTGAGCAAATTTCTTATCGATGAACACGATTAAATGACATCACACTTTGAACATAAAAGAGACATCGCTAATGGCATTAAAAGCGATTTTTTCTCTTTTTTTATGCATTTTCTTAGAAATATTTTTCTATGCAGATTGACTGCACAGAACGCCCGTACCTTTGCATCGTGATTCAGAGAAACCGAGGAATGGTTCCAAGGTGCTGACAAACATATTTAATTTTATGGGAAGTATTTTTTTAGTTTTGTTCTTTGCATGGTTATTTAAGGGTTTTGGCAAAGCCATCACCCACACCGACAAAAGAAAGCCACGTACCAACTGGGATAGACTCAGTTATGAACAGAAAGCATGGATTCATGACCATGATAATGGAAGATAATCTGTCAGAAGCGAGATAAACAATTCACATTCATAAAACAAGGTAAACAATGAAAAAGGTAATAATGTCATTAGCACTTTTGCTAACAGCTGTAATTTCAGCAAACGCCCAAATTCTCAGAGCAGAGGAACTAGAGAAGTATGCCAAGGAGAAATATGGAGACAAATGGGTAGAAGCTGCCTCCAATCTTGGCAAGCAACTCACTCTTGACAAGAACAACGCCATCGACTATGTACAGGTCATGGAAGCACCTGGCCAAAGCAAGGCACAGCTCTATGTTCTTCTCAATTATTGGTTCACTGCCACCTTCAATGACGCCAACTCTGTGATCAAACTCAATGACAAGGAACTGGGAACCATCATCGCACAAGGTTATGTAGCAGACATCGCACAACACGCAGGTGGAAGCAACGCCTACAACGTCAGCATCAAACCCGTCATCAAGTGTGATATCAAGGACGGAAAGGTGAGAGTTACCTATACTGTACCTTTCTACAGTGTCACCAAGATGGTAGGCGGCGGATGGATGGCAGCTCTTGGAGGAAGCCAGACTCCACCAGTTCGTTCCGATGAAAAGTGGACCTTGGATTCCTGCTTCCCATTTGCAGCCAAAGACTCCCATAAAAAGACATCCTGCAAAGCCTTGATCATGGCACATGCCTACTCAAATGTAGTAATGGACAAGATTGAGGAGTGTATCAAGAATGGTCTTACCGGCAACGAGAACGACAATTGGTAAAATACAAAGCGTTTACGAACTTATTCTTTCGTGGATGTATTTATTTAATCGGCAAATGTAGGAGGACTCTTCTGGAAAAGGAGTCCTCCTTTTGTTTTTTTGCAGGAAAAAGTTAAATATTCATGGCTACGCAAATAGATTGCGGAGTTATTTATTATCTTTGCACCAAACTTTTAAATGAATAGCTTATGCCAGCAAACAAGAATGCCTTAATAAGGTACAAGACTATAGACAATTGCCTGAGAAACAAGTATCGCCGATGGACTATCGACAATCTGGTGGATGCTTGCAGTAATGCCCTCTATGACATGGAAGGCATCTCTAAAGGAGTGTCATTAAGAACCGTGCAGGCCGACCTGCAGATCATGCGCAGTGACAAACTGGGCTACAATGCCCCTATAGAAGTATATGACGGCAAATACTACCGCTATGCCGATCCCGACTATTCCATCTTCGACATGCCTCTGTCTGAAAACGACTATGAAATCATGAAGGAAGCCGTTGAAATGCTCAAGCAGCTGGAGGACTTTGACCATTTCTCGGAGATGGCAGACGTGGTGGGAAGATTGCAAGACAAGCTATCGATCAGCAGAAGCAACAGAAAGCCCATCATCCACTTTGACTCGATGCCAAACCTCAAAGGACTGGAACTTCTGAACCCTCTCTACAATTACATCGCCAACAAGCAGACGCTTAGAATCATGTATCAGTCTTTCAACGCAAAGGAGGCAAATGAATATATTCTCTACCCTTATTTGCTGAAGGAATACAGAAACAGATGGTTCCTTTTCTGCTCAGTGAAAAAAGACTTGGTCCTGTACAACTTTGCCCTTGACAGAATTGTATCCATTGAGCCTGTCGATGAACCCTTCAGAGAGAACCCGAAGTTTAATAGCGAGAAGTTCTTCGACGATGTCATAGGGGTGAGCAAGAATATCGACAACAAGCCACGCACCATCAAGTTCTGGGCTTCCCCTGAGCAAAGCAAGTATATCATGACCAAGCCGCTTCATCATAGCCAGGAGCTTATCAGGCAGAATGAGGATGGCAGCTGTATCTTCAAGATCTCAGTGGTCATCAACTTTGAACTCTACTCTGTACTCATGAGCTATGGCCCAGGGGTAAGAGTCATCTATCCCCGAAATGCAGTAAGCTATATGAGAGACAAGACCAAGGAAATGGCAGAACTGTACGAACAGCATACCCATTTCGTTGAAGACAACAATTAAAATGCAAAATGATGGAACAAAACAATAATATGGCAGACTTGTATGGCATGAGCCAAACAGACTATCTGAGAGAATACTTCAATAAAACAGATACCCTAACGGCAGTTTACCTAGGAGGCAGCTACACCGAACTGGAAACAGGAAAGGAATATAAGGTATCATATATCTCTGTGGGAAGATCATCCTCCATGATTCTTCTGGAGGGATTTGAGAACAAAGAGTATAACACCATCTACTTTAAGATCCTGGAAAATGGCAAGGAGATTGAATATACCAAAGAAAAGAGATTCTTGTTTCCTCACCTTCTCAAGGTTCACAAAGCTATGCAAGAGCATTATTCCATTAAGGAAAAAATTCTCGGACACCTCCATGAAATCGAGCAGCAACACCACATCAAAATACTGTATGCCGTAGAATCCGGCAGCAGGGCATGGGGCTTCTCATCTCCTGACAGCGATTGGGATGTACGCTTCATCTATGTCCATGAACCAGAGTGGTACTTTCATATCGAAGAGCAAAAGGATACCATCGAGCAGATATTTCCTGATGAAACGGATATGTCGGGCTGGGACCTGAAGAAAGCCCTGCGTCTGTTCAAACGTTCCAACCCTTCCCTCTTTGAATGGCTCCACTCCCCTATCATCTACTGCAAGGACGAAAAGTTCATCGGCGAGATACAGCAAATGGAAGACCAATACTTCAACAGGGAGAAAGCCATGTTTCACTATAATCACATCTACAAGAAGCATAATGACAGATACATCAAGGACTATAGACTGCCATTAAAGAGATTCCTCTACTACCTCAGAGGCATCCTTGTATGCAAATGGTTAACAGACGAAGGTACCGTTCCACCGGTGAGATTCTCTGAACTGGTAAATGCAACAGTAGAAGATACAAGCATAAAGGAGAAAATCGCCCACCTGTTGCAACTCAAAAAGAAAAGCAACGAGCATAACTTGGAACCAGTGGATGAGCAGCTCTTCTCTTGGGCACAAGAATGGGCAAAGTTCTACGACAAGAAAGTAGAGCAGATCCACCCAGGAAAAAAGACTTGTCTTGATGACAAGCTCAACAAGCTGATGTACGATACTGTCAACAGAATGGCTACGGAAATAACCAACGCCCCATCTGTACAGCTATTCAATTAGTTAATATAAGAAGGCTTAAAGCTTCATTCCTGTAGGTTAACAGAAATGAGGTTTTAAGTTTTTTATTTTACCCTATGGGCAGCATTTGAGCATAAGAAAACAGTTAACCAGAAAAATATCTTTGCCCCCCATTTTATGTGCAGGATCTTTTTTAAATGAATCAGAAGCCAGCTCTATCTACTATGAATCAAAAGAAAACAAGGACATCAGTACTATAAATCAGGTTAAAAGTGCTATTAAATTGCTTCACAATGAACTTTTAACACAAAATATGTTGGATTAATCAAAAAAACACTTAACTTTGCAGCCATAACAGTTACTCTTTAATTTGTTGTTCCTCTGTCATTAAACGACCATAAGGGCAGTAACTTTTTTCCAGGAAGCTGTTATTATTTCCCCTATATATTAGGGGTATGTGGAATTTTAAACAAGATTCAAACATATGGCAACAAATTTCAAAACTCTTAAGGAGTATTTTTACCCAGATAATGGTAGTAAAACATTCATCATACCGAGCTACCAAAGGGGGTATAAGTGGTCTGTTAGAGAATCCAAAGACGAGACTTCGGTTGAGTATTTGGTTTCTCGCCTTATTGACTCCTATCGTAATAATCCTAACCAGCAGTATTTTCTTCAAGGAATGACTGTTGTTGAAGAGGGTAATGAAGTAACCCTAATAGATGGACAACAGAGAACTACAACATTATATCTCTTATTGTGGTGTCTTGACCCTAAAAATATAATACATAAAGATATTTCTTTGAACTATAGTATTCGAAAGCAATCAAAAGAGTTCCTGGAGAAACTGAAAGAACCAGAATTTGACTACAACTCATTTGACCCTGATAACAAAATTCAGGACATCTACTATTTTAAGCAGGCAATCAGCCAAATAAACAAGCTCATTGCAGCGATTACAGACAGGACTGATTTCTTGAATTATCTTTTGAATAAAATAAGTCTTCTTTATATCGTCATAGATCGCACTAAAGCTGTCCGTACATTTACAATGATGAACGGACAAAAAGCTATTATGCATGATGAAGAACTCATTAAAGCAGAGATGCTCCATATCGTTTCACTTCCTGAAGAGATTAAAGGCCTCCCAAAAATGAGAAGTGTAGAAGACACATATGCTGTTCTTCAAGAAATCATATCTGTTGAATGGGAAACCAACGCACTACGCTCTAAATATGCTAGAGAATGGGACAAATGGCTTTATTGGTGGAATAGAAAAGATGTCAAGGAGTTCTTTAATGTCAATAAGCCAATGGGATTGCTCCTTGAATATTATTTCAAGAAGAAATCAGGTTCAAAAAATGAATTTTCCTACAAATCATTTAAGCAACTTATTCCTGACGGGAATAAAACAAGAGCAAAAGAAGTATTTAAGGAACTTCGCGATTTACAAAAAGAATTCGAGGATGTCTTTAATGCACCAACATCATATAATTACCTGAAACTTTCTCTTATTGGCTCAAATGGTGAGGCAGACGATAAATATAATATAATTATATACTTTCTGGAACACAAACGTGATTATGAAGCAATGAATGATTACGCCAAGTGGCGTTTAGTTGGATGTACTCATAAAGAAATTGTAGAAGAATATACTATCGATGCTATAAATACAGAAAAGCGAACTCCTAATTCAGAAAAGCGAGTAGAAAAAGCAAAGATTATATTAGAGAAACTGTCAAAAGCTCATGTCTATAATGTCGAAAATGACGCAGCCTTAAAGCAGTTATTATGGCTTAACGTTACTGAGTATAACAGACTTAATGCACAGAATGGTGTGAAATTTGATTTTTCAATATGGGAAAATAAATCTCTAGAGCATATATATCCAAAATCAAAGTTCTATCATACAGAATATGATAAAGACCATAATACGGAAACATATATTAGGGGAGATGGTACAGAGCTGGAAAAAGACCAAATTTCAGATTTGAAGGATTCACAGGCCGTATTCAGCAACAATTCAAGATATAGCGAACATTGTATCGGAAATCTCGTACTGCTGTATGGTAAAGATAATTCTGAATTTGGCAAACTATCTTTTGAAGAAAAAAAACAAAAGTTTTTCAATAATGAAAGATGCTTCGAAAGTAGAAATTTACTTCATACTATCTCCTCGTTTGCTAACAGTAAGTGGGAAATAGAAGATATAGAAAAGAGCGCAGATAAGTTTCTCAATCTTTTTAAGAAATTATACAATTTAGATTAGACATGAATAAGGTTATAAGTTTTATTAGTGGCAGAGATTACTCATTAGCAGACCTGTTTGGAGGTGATACAAAGATTATCATACCTGATCTGCAACGTGATTATTGCTGGGGTAATTATGCAGTTACTGACCCAAAGTCTAGCAAGACTAAGGAACTAGTATCTGACTTTGTTAAAAATATTATCGAGTTATTTGAAGAAAAAAATGGCTCATCCCTTACTATGGGGCTAATTTACGGATACGAACAACCACATAATCATATCCAGATATGTGATGGTCAACAAAGATTGACTACTCTTTTTTTACTTTTGGGCTACATAAACATTAAGTGTTCTGGCGTATATGATGATTATATTATCTCAAAGCAGGAAAGAGAAGACGATTATGAACCTCATCTGCAATATGCAATCCGTGAAAGTACCCTTTATTTCTTAAGCGATCTTTCACGTAACGTGTTCATCGAAAGAAATACAAGAGTTACTGATATAAAACTATCAAACTGGTATTTTGCCGAATACGACAACGATGCATCTATCCAAAGCATGACTGCTGCGCTACAAATCATAGATAATGTATTTAATTCGTTGGAATTTAATTGTTTTTTGGAACTTGGAAAATTTGTTTTGAACAATCTTAGAGTTCTCTATTATGACATGGAGAACCGTTCAAGAGGAGAAGAAACTTATGTTATAATAAACACTACAGGTGAGCCTTTATCACCCACAGAAAACATCAAGCCAATACTTCTTGGTAATTCCAAATTAACCAAGGAGCAAGTCCAATTGTATTCAGACCAATGGGAAGATAGAGAAGAATGGTTCTGGAAGCACCGTGGGACTGACACAACTTCAGACAATGGCATGCAAGTTTTTTTTATGTGGTATTGGCAGATTGGACTTATTTCGGTGAATGAAAAACCTGTGCCTTTGAATCCAAGAAATCTGTTTATAAGTGCTCCAACAAAGACGAAAGAGATGGAAAATTATGAGAAATTCCGTTCTCTTGACAATATTGAAAAGTATTTTAAGGCATTGACAAGACTTGTTGAAAAAATATCTAGCGATGTTGAGCTTCAGACTATTCTGCATAGTATTTATAGAAGACAGAATAAGGATATAGCCCTAGATAATCAAGAAAATGTCTGGCAATGGCTTAGAAATGCTGATCTGGATATCGTTTTGCCACTGATTGCATTGTTAGCAGAACATCCTAATACAAAACAGCTGACAGCATTTACACGTCGCATTAGAAGAAATTACTTCGATGGTTTGTGGGCGAAAGATGAAAATAATGTAGATACAAGAAGGGGACAAAACAAAATGGATTGGAGCGATTTGATACAAATAATTAACCAAGTAGAAGATAAAGATCTGCTCAATATTGAAAACGAAAAGATTACATTCCCTAAAAAAAAGCGTCACATTCCTATATGGTATGACAAGAATGAGCAAATCAAGGACAAACTTCGTGAGAAACACCCTGAAGCCATAGACTTATGGGAGGATAATGAATACCTAATGGGCGATTTAACTCCACTTTGGAACGATTGTAACAAAGAGGATATTGCCTTTGAAACTCTTAAGGAACGTTTCTTGAAAATAGACAAGTTGTGCAGAATGCTTAATGAAGACCAAGTAAAAAAAGAAGAATACCAGTTCTCGAATTGGTATAGACTGTACCGTGTAATTTCCGGACTCGTTCAGATTGGACATATCCAACGAACAAAATGGGAATATGAGGGCTGCTACTTTTCCCACAAGGATGAAGCACCATGGTGGCTTGAAAAATCTCAAATAATGGAACTCATATCAAGTGACGACCAAATTGAATATATGAAGAACTATATTCGACATGAGGTATCTAAGTTTATAAGAGCCCCTCATGACCATATTGAATTGATAAAGTCTTGGCTTACACTAAAGGTTTTGAAAGCTGACAGTTGTAAGGAAGGAGTATATCTTCTCAATTATTATGATGACAGAGCCGTTTCTGCCTATATAGATATTCAATCTAATTATATAATTCCATATGAATCATTTAATTGGGGAAATATTTTATTAGGTTACTCGTATAGTTATACCATCTACCCAGCTCGTGACAGCTGGAATTGGCAACAAGTTGCCAATCTGGATTCTCCTTTGTTCGATATTCCGTATATTGGTTATGATAACGATGAACATCATATCGAAAATGATGATATAAAAAAAGCTCATGATTATATCAATGTTTTAATAGATTCATTTCTGAACAACAACGCTATTGTCAAATGAGAGAAGAGATAGTCAAATATTATCACATACTACTATGCTCACGCCCATCATCCCCCAAGGGCGTGAGCATAGTCTTTAACAAGCAAATATTTATAAAATAATAAAGTCGAATGCCAACTCCCTAATAAGAGATTGCAAAATTCACATACGGAGGCGAGAAATGTAGAAAGCTGCTTGAAAAGCTCCAAGATAATATAATGGAAGGTGAATGAGCAACTCCCTTGCAAATATCTTTATAAAATCCAACCATCATTTATCAGAGCTTCGTCATATGGAATCAAGATTAATGCTTTGCAACGTTTTCAGTTTTGTAAGCCAGTATGATCAACAGCAATCTTTGCTCGTCACCTACCTGTATCCTTTGGGTAAGTTCCACCTGGGCAGAATCCGTAAATGACTGCCCTATAGACATGAGCTGAATAAGTTCTCCCATCAATAACGGGTGCTCTACAGAAGATACAATCTGAAAGGACACCTTATTATATAGTGACCAATCTACAAGTGTATACTGTTGAAAGGCACGGCAGATAGCCTCTGCCCTACTCTCGCCATCCATTTGAAAGGAATAGATACGGCGCTTGACTATTTGTCTGTTTCTGTTACAATTCATCATTTCTTTCTTTGTTTTTGATGCAAAGATAGAAAAAGGGGGTGTAAAATCACTTCACACTTAAAAAATAATTCAACTTGTGCAACATCTTTTCCTATCTTTCCGTTATCTTTGTACCGAAATAATAAGAAACGAAATAAATAAAATAATATGGCTATCAATCAATTGAATAAATATGTCTGGCTGGTGGAAACCATTCATCGGGCTAGAAAAAGGGGAGGCATCACCTTAAAGGAAATCCAAAGCAGATGGAAGGATTCTGATCTCAGCGAAGGAACGGAACTCTCTCGACGTACCTTCATCAACAACCTCCATTCCATCGAGGAACTGTTTGAAATCAGCATCTGCTGTGGCAGCGGATACCGCTATTACATTGAGTATAGTGACTGCTTCGAGGAAGGAAGTGCCAGAAGTTGGATGCTCAATGCCTTCTCCCTCAATGCCATGGTTGGCAACAGTCGCAAGCTCAAGGAGCGTGTACTCCTGGAAGATATGCCTTCAGGCAGAAACTATCTGGAAGACATCATCAAGGCGATGCGTGACAACCGCGTCATCTCCATATCCTACTATAGCTTCAATACAGAGGAGTATCATGAATTTGATATTCATCCTTATTTCGTAAAGGCTTTCAAGAAGCGTTGGTATGTGGTGGCTTACAGTCCTGGCACAGATGACATCCGATGCTATGCGCTCGACCGTATGGAAAATGTCACCATCTCTGAAGAAACATTCAAATTGCCTGAGGATCTGAATCCTGCTGAATATTTCAAGGATTGCTTCGGCATCATCAACAACGAGGACTCTGAGGTGCAAAAGGTGGTACTCAAGGTGGATGCATTCCAAAGCAACTATATCCGCAACCTTCCTCTCCATACCTCACAAAAGGAAACAGAGCGCACAGATGAATATTCTATCTTTGAATACCATCTGAAGCCTGAATTCGATTTTGAACAGGAGATATTCTCCAACATGGATACCATGGAAGTATTGGAACCTCAATGGCTAAGGGAGGGTATTGCCGAAAAATTGAGAAATCTCACTAAGAAATACCAGATTTAATCAATTAAGGAATATCAGATACAATCATCTGAAACTAGGAGAAAAAAGCGGCAAATACATTTTTCGTATTTACCGCCTTTTCTTTATGGGTGATGCATCAGAACCCAACCTTTCTCTTGGGGGTTCTTCCTTCCAGCCTTTCACTATCGCAATACCCGACAAGAGATTTGAGCATAACCGCCGGTTTGCCATGCAAAATGGATTGGATGGTATAATGACGGGCAATGTTCTCAATCTCTCCACCACTGAAATCATATCTGGCGGCAAGGAAAGAAGCATCAGCATCATTCAAAGATGGTATCATCGTTTGCCAAATCTGTAAACGACCATGCAAATCAGGCTTTTCAAACTTCACTTTATAGAGGAAACGACGCTCGAAAGCCTTGTCCATATTCTCGGCAAGATTGGTTGTGGCAATGAGAATGCCATCAAGTTGCTCTATCTCCTGAAGAATGATGTTCTGTATATTGTTCTCCAGTTTATCCACAGCCTTCTCTGCACCCACCATACGCTTGCCGATGATGGCATCTGCTTCATTGAAGAGCAGAATAGGAGTCTTCGCCGATTGTTTCACCATCTTTCTGTAATCTTCAAAGACGCCCTTGATGTTCTTTTCGCTCTCCCCTACCCACATGCTCTTGATTTCCGAGATGTTAACCTGTATAAGGTCACGACCCGTTTTCCTGGCTATCTGAAGAACCGTCTCCGTCTTTCCGGTACCTGGTGCACCATAGAATAGGCAGGCAAAGCCACTTCTGAAATTGGTTTCCTTCAAGCGGTCTCGGATACTCTGGAAATTCTTTTCATCCAAGAGTGCTGCGAGTTCTTCTACCAGTTTACGTTCCTTGTCGTTGTAAAACAGCTGTTTAGGCTTGATACTCTCAAAGGACAACATGCCACCTTTAGGACGGGAGCCTCGCATAGCAGAAAGATTCATCTCAGAAAAGAGCAGCTTCTTTGCACAGTCTGTAATCTTAAAGGATTCCCTGTCGGCAAAGCCGTCATCGTTGGTATATTCTATGAACTTTTTCTGCAAGAAACGATGATTTCCTTGGCTAAGGTCTCGCTTAGCCCATCGCCAGACCGACTCACCTTCCTCATAGATGAAATTCAAGTCATTACAACGGATGTCATCATCGCCATCGATAACGAAGAGCGTACACAGCAAGATGAAAAGCGGAAAGTCTTTATCCTCCGCATCTATATCATACAATGCCATTGCCTTGACAAATGCCAGGTTGCTATTCTTGACAACCAGCGCTCTGAGTTTCTTTCTCAAAACCTGTTTGTTCAGTTTTTCGCAGCGGCATTTCGAAAAAAGTTCATCAAACTTATCAAACAGTTCTCTGGCTGTGAATTCATCCACATCCGAAGGAATATATCGCTGATTATGCTGGAATGCCTCCATCACCTCCATCGGGATGCTATAGCTGAGTCCTTCAATCCGATTCTGACAAACATATTCCTTATCGATAAGTTCCTGAGTTTCGTTGGAATATCTGAGCAATGTCAGGATTCTGCAATCCAGATAATCTATTAGGTCAGAAAACTGGATATGGGTATCATAACACCGGTCGGCAAAAAGAGCCATAATAGCACTAGCTCGCTTGGAGATACATAGCTTGTCTGAAACAAAACCAAGATAGGAATCTGCCTCCTGGTAAAACTTCTCTCCCAGCGAAGAATCCTTGGCTTTATCTACGATCATCTCAAAGGCTTGGAGCAAGTCCATTTGCTCCATATCTTTTTTATATGATATAGGCTGATCCATATGTGAACATTTATAAGGCAAAATCATCTTCTTCCTCATCCTCCCTATTTGGGAACATGATACTTCTCTCAAGTTCGGGGTCAAAGAAAACATTTCCTTTCTTCACCTGCTTGATTTTCTTTTGAATAGAACTGATTTTTTTCAGCTCAGAAAACTGTAGATGCTCTCCGTGGAACTCCAATAATTCATTCAAATCTTGCTCAAAGCAACTTACTTCTGATTGTAATTCATCAAAGGCAGCCTCGGAAACATTGAATAGATCTGCATCAAGGACCTCATTCAAACGAATTTCAATTTTCTTCAATCGTTTTATTATTGACGTATTCATTTCTATATTTTTAAACATGAAACTGATAATCGGCAGTTATTCAAAACATAACCGTATTTTTATTTTCTGGTGCAAAATTAAGAAACACCTAGGAAAATTCATTTCACAGGTTGAAAAAACATCTTGTGCGTAGTCATTTTTCTTAGAAATCTTCATATTTTGCTAAAGCCAGTAACTAAAAACAGTATTAAGGTTCATATAACCGGGAACGAGACCTTGCAATAATAGGGATTCTATGAAGGAACAATTTGATGAGATTTCAATTCTTTGGAATTGATATATAACTAGCATCTAAGAGAAAAGAGAATCTATACCTAAAAACAACCACAAAAGCGCAAGTGTATTAAACAGTGAAAATCGTAATATAATTTAAACTATAAAGCCATTTACCTTTATTATATGCCAAAAACAGACAACATGGATGAATAACAAAGAAGAGAGATTAGATGCTATAAGACTTCCTGCGTCTAGCCTACTTCCGTTCCTACTTATAAGGGGCAAAAAACAGATAGCTGTTCGGCATGAAAGATGCCCATACATCCCCCAAGCCGAACAACTATCTAATGATTCATCATCCAAAAGGCAAGAACCAGAATCTAAACTCTATCGTTTCCTCTGCTGCTTCTGTGCAGGGCGCATCATGTGAAGGGCCATGAAGAAACAACGCTGACGGAAAGCCAGGTCATCCTCATCATCCCGTTTGCCCCATCCAGTACCAGGGCTTCCACCCCCACCACCGGATTGAGAGATCCTGGTAGCAGCATCCAGATAGCCCAGATAAAGAGCAGCCGCGATGGAAGTAACCTGAGCAGCACAGTCCATGATGGTTTCTGCTATGGAACCATCAAAGAGAATATCTCCTGCCCGGAGCGCCACATCTCTGTGATCAGAAGGAAGTGAGGAAAGGAAGTCATTATACTTTGCAGCCCGACGTTTGGCATCTGTAGCCATCATCATGTAGCCCATCTGCTGCATCTCCTTGACGGTAGTCTTGCTGAGAGAAGGAACCTCCTTCTGAAGCTTCTGCTGAACCTCCTCAAACTTCTTCTCTGCCGAGTGGGTCTTTGACTGCAACTGGTCAAGCTGGCTCTCTGCCGTATGGAGCTTTTGAGTTTTGTCGGCAATTTTCTCATCCACTTCCCGAAGTTCACTGTGTATCTTCTCAAGACGCGCCTTTGCCTCCTCAGCACTGATCTTACCTGATTCACGGTCTTGATTGAGCTGCTCGACCTCCTCCAGCAACCTGTTCTTCTTAGACTCCAAATTGGTAATCATGGTCTGAAGAGCCTTGAAGCGGGCTGTGGCATGCTTGATGTCCTTCTCCAAACCGCTTAAGGTAGCCTGCTGCCTTTGGATAACCCCCTGGTTACCCTCGATGGTCTCAGAGAGCTGCTCGTTTTCCTGCTGGAGCTTCTTTCTCAGATCCTGATGATATTGCTCGATGGTACGATGCCTGGCTCCGGTTTCAGCCACCCTGTCACCACGCTCCAAACCATAGGAGAGATTGATTTGGGAGATTTCATTGTGAAGTTCGGTCATCCTCCTGCTATATGCCATCTTGCTGTTTTCCTCCCCCACCATCACCTTTCTCCATGAAAACTTATTCTGCTCGGTGATAGGAAGAAGCGTACAATGAATATGGGGATTCTTCTCATCCAGATGGACTATAAAGGCGGCGATATTCTTTTCACCATACTTTTTACTCATAAATTTATACATATCCAATGCCCAGGATTCAATCTCAGGCATTCTCCTGATATGCGCATTGTCAGAACCAGGTTCCAGATTCACCTCTTGAGATCCAAACGCCAGACGGTGCATCTGGTCTCTTGACCCGCCCAAAATGACGTTTGCCACAGTCCTGTATCTGGCCTCCGGCAAACCCTTGTTGGGGTCAACCACCCCCCGCTGCTTCAATATCTTCTTGATTCTTGAGGGAATGGAAGACTTCTTGTCTACCGGCACGATGATGCCTCCCGGCCCCACTTCAAAGTTGAGCTTTTCCCGGGAGGGATCATAATTGCCACTCCACTTCTTCAATCTTTCGCCAGTGTTGGCATTACGGAGATGCTCATTGCTCTGGGAAGTGGTCATACCTTTACCTGCATGTACGTCCAATACTTGCTTAGCCATAAAAACTGAATTTAAAGGGGGAATAAAGGGTTCTTAGGGAAGTAGTCCCTGAGCCTAATGAAAACACGGCTTGCCGCACGAAGTCCCCCTGAAACAGGGGTGTTTGAAACATGTTTGGTCACAAACTTGGTATTAGGCTCCCCCCTGATGTTGAAAAAAGGGCTTACGGCGCAAGCGCCCACCTGGAAAAACGTACCCTATTGTAGGGCAGTTGACCTCAAACTGGAAGGCACCTGGCCGAAGCCGAGAACAAAATTAACGCTTAAAATCCTTTCTGGAAAGAAGGCTGACTATGGAAGCTATATGCTGTCAGAGGGAGAGAGAGCCGGACTAAAGAGACCAGGCTTCAGATGAACGACCTTGCTGGTTACCATGTTGCATACCTGCAGGACCTCCAGCTTCACGAGCTGCTCCACAAAAGCCAGCACCGAAGGACGGCTCCATCCCCAGGCCTTGATAAGCTGGGCAATGTTGACGTTCATTTGAGAAGAAGACTGCTTGGCCTCCTGATAGCGGATGAGCAGATCCTGCAAGGCCTTCAGGCGAGAGAATCTGTTGGGATTGCGATAAGCATAGTCGTTGCAAAGATAAGCCATGAGCTCTGACGACATTCTGATAACGAAACCATCCTTCTTGCCGTGAAGCTCAGAAGTGGTTATATTTTCTTTTACCATTTGGTTATAACTTTTGGATATAATGTTTGAACTTAGAAAAACTACTAGATAGAATATAAATATGTGATATAAGCTTCCCGAAAACCCTAGGCTGCCTGCTTCTCCTGCTGCCCGGAGCCCAAGTCCTGCCATCTTGCTTTTCCCCTGGGTGAAGATGGCTGCTGAGGGAAAGGATAAATGATGCCTGCCATGAGCAGCATCATGAGCAATTCAAAGAGCAGAAAGCTGCGTCCCATGGAAACCACCACCATCAGAATGGCTACGGAAGCAAGGGAAATCTGCAAGATCCTGCTTGCATGAATCCTTAGAAGAATCCTGTCGGCAAGACTATAGGAAAACAGCATCATAGTGTATCCCAGGGCAATGACATAAACCCAGGCTTGGGTTAGAAAGGGGTAAAGAAGGCTCTCCAAGAGCTTTCCCGAACCCGGCATCATGACTTCACCTAGAAAGGGTACTCTTATATGATAAGGTGTGAGACTCATAGCCCCAGACAGAAGAGACGATTCCCCAAAAAGCTGATAAACCTGCCTTGCCGCATGATAATCCACCACCTGAAAAACCAGCATCATGACAAGAAGCACCAAGATAAAGAATTTTCTTCCATTCCTGCTTCTGTGCATCTTCCCATAGACATAAGAAATCCATGCCTTCACCTTGGCAACCTTCCTTCTGATGCAAGGCATCCTGGTAGATAGAAAGCTATAGAAACTTCTCCACTTCGGGGAGCTGGAAGCCTTGGGCTTGATCACATAATGGAATACAAAAGGCACCAGAGTCAGCAGCAGGGCCAACACCACCTTTAAAACAATCATCACCATTTTTTAGAAGTTATATGCGGTTAGAAGAAGTGAGAGAGAATCTGGTTCATCTTCTGGCATTCCAGGACCTCTGCCTCCACATGGGTGTTGTCCCTGAGCAGTCGATGAATGCTGAGCAGCATGATCTCTTCACTGTCGAAAAAGTGAACCGTCATGCTATCCAGGATTCCATATTGCTCACTGCCCAGATGGACGATGAACATGCTGCCCTCCACCGGTGTGGAATAAGCCACAGCCCTAAGATGCTTGCCGAACTTCATCTTCGAGGCATAAAGGATATGAAGCCCTACCTTCTTCTCCAGCAGATCCACCAGGTCTTCCATCATCACCTGCCTGCGGGTAGGTATGACAACTTCCACGAAATCATCATTCTCGGTGGTAGGTAAAGCACTTTCCTTAAACTGCTCCGGAAGCTTGCAATATAGCTTGAAGAGAAATTCTGCAATGGAATTCTTCAATTCCTCGCTTTCTAAAAGCTTGAAGTCATTTAACGTATTGATCATTTGAATTCATTAAAGTATGGATGATAGATATGATTTGAGGAAATAATCCGACAGTACCTCTGTCAAATTGTTTTCCTTGTCTCGTACATGTTTCTTGGCATCTAATCTTTCAAGCAGTCCAGGCAGGTCATCTGAGAGGGAGAGAAGCTGCTCCCTCTGCTCCTTGGTGAGCACGGCTGCAGAGTAGTCGTCGATGGCCATGAACGGCTGAATGAGCATCCACCGATAGTTGGCTTTCTGCGCTGTGGACAGGCGTTTCCTAGATAGGATATCGTCCTTGCATGCCAAGGCATTCTGCACAATGCGTCGGTTGAATCTCATGCTCAGATAAAGCATCGTCCTGTCGTTCACCTCATCTGCCTGGGTTCCCACCGAAGAGTAGAGCCCGTCAAAAACCCGGGTGGTAGCAAGGGTGAGCTGCTGGAGATCCTCCGGCTTCACCTGTGAGAGATACTTCATCAGACTCCTGAAACACTTGTCCTCCAAGGCGATGAACTTGATCAGTTCATCCCCCTGTCTGAATGGCTTGGCAGAAGAGAGTAAACTACTATAGGCGGACATCGTCTCCTGAAGAGAGGAGTAGATCGGATAATCATCCAGCTTCTCGTAATACTTCACCGCATCCCGATAGATATCAGACTTCTCCATCTTCTCCTTCTGCATGGCTGTATGCTGCTTGAAATACATCACCTCGCGCAGTTGGCGAGGCTTGGAAAAGGCCAGACGGGCAATCTCCGTCCGAATGGAATCCGACACCATGAAATACGCCACCGCCATCGGGCTCTTGAGGTTGAGAGAAGAGTCGCGGCCGAAAGCGCTGTAGGCAGAATCCTGCACCTCCAGCCAGGTGGAGGTGAGAGAGGAAAGCTCCTCGATGGAAGCATCCTGCTTCTGCTTCAAAAGCTGCAGCTGCTTCTTGCATCCATCCAACGCTTCCTGGGAGGAAGAGAAGGATGGATGTTGATTGCAAGAAGCCAATACAAACATCATGGTCATCCCGAATACTATTAACTTTTTTACCTTCATTTTATTCCTTTTCAATTTTAATATGCAATTTTGATTCTGGGTGCAAAATTAAGAAAGAAAACATCAAAACGGGGTGTTTTCCAAATCTATGTTGGTATTTAACATATCGGAAAAACCGAATTATGCAGGATGACAAAAACAAAAACCAGACATCATAGCAATCCATCTATCTGTTTATAAACAGTTTATGCTAAAGGTCTAGATAAAATAATAGCGCCTTTCAAATGTTAATGCCCAAGATTTCAAATGTTAAATTCGGGGGGCTTATTTGACAAGGAGTTTAGAGTATCAACTTGCCAGCTTGCGCACCTCAAACCTTTCACATACCCCCAAACGCAAAAAGTTCCTCGCCTTTTGGCGAGAAACCTCCTAAACCAACCTATAAAGATTGATAAGATCTATACCCTTAGCCCTAGCATTTCTGCAGGTATAAAAAGTACCTCCCATAGGCTTGCCATCAAAATAGGCAATGATACCGCTTACATGATCCAACATGTAATCATTGCGCTTCAACAGACAACCATTAAAATATCCCTCACTCAGAAGAATCTCCTCATCTGCCTTGGAAAGGATGCGCTGATACCGCTCTCGCTGCTGATAAGCCCACCTCTCACTCTGTCCCCGATAAGGAATAACGGCAATCAATTTCAAATCCGAAAGCTCTCCCTTGAGCTTGATGACCTCCTCGGCTGCCAACATGTCAAAGCCCATAGCCATGCCCGAGACAAAGTTTCTGAACCCCAGCATGTAAAGCAGCTTAATCTTTCCCCTCACCTGCCGTCTAAGCTCCGGAACCTTCTCCGGAGCAATAGAGCGATGCCCCGTAAAGGCAACGCTCTGTGTCTTGCTCAAAATCAGTTTCATACCTTATTATATTTATAATGTGTTCTTGCCAAAAACAGACCTCCCACCACTTGAGCCCCATGCTTCTCCACTTCCTCGGCAAAGAGGGCATAAGAGCCGCCGGTGGTGATGATGTCATCAAAGACGAGTACCTTCTTACCCTTGAAGAAAGCCCTGTCAAAGTCCATGATGCTCACCTTGGAAATCTCCTTCTCTCCTCCTCTTCTACGTTCATGAATCGCCAAGCGGTCCTCCATCAAGATAAGATGGGAATAACCATTCTGAATACCGCTCAATCGGCTCACCTCCTTGCAGAACTCCTTGTAGCGGCTTCTGTTCACTTCCTGACGACTAGCAGGCACGCAAAGGAAAACCATGTCCTTCACCTCCTCGCCATACTCTTTCTTCAAGTAGGAATCCACCATCTGCGCCACCTGCTTATAGGCATCATCCCTAGCGTCCTTGAAAGCATAGATAAGCTTTCTTGCTTCCTTGGCATCCTCACCCACATTGCGGATTCTTGCCGGAAAATACTTCAAGAAGAAGCCCTGCTTCTTGCTCAACTGGGCTTTCATGCCCTCATCTATCACTCTTGCCATAAAAATTCCGTTTAAAAAAGTTATCTGCTCAAATGGTTCGGAGTCCAAACCTCCACTTCCCATTCATACCCCACATTGTTACACTGACTTTGGTTCATCCGTCTGATGTCCTCGGCTTGCTCCTCCGTAATGGGTTCGCTGTCCAACTTCATCAACTTCTTGATACTTGCCTCCTTGCTAGTCCCGATGTAAATCAAGTCCTTGCTCTCACGGGTGTTCCAATTGTCTGTCCGATAAAAAAGAAATACTTTCATCTTGTCACATTTAAAAGTTCAACACTCAAAAAATTATTCTGGATTTCCTGATTCACTGCCTTTTCAAGCTTTTGTTTTCAGAAGAATCCGAGCTTTTTTTTATAATCATTCCGGCATAACCGTCATCACTTTAGCCTTTTTACGTGCTAAAAGAATGGAAGTCCCAAGGTCAGTAAGCCAAACAATCGGTCAAGAATCTTTTTTAGAATACCCAATCTCTGATTGTGGAAGCCTGCTACAAAAAGATTCTTAGCCGATAACAAGGTGGTGTTTGGTGTCTGAGAGGACTTCACATACCTTTGCAAAGTAAAAAGCCCAAGGTGATGGCTACCGGCTAGAAAAGATAAAAAAGTGAGGATTATTCTCCCCCAAAAACAAAATGAAACCATAGATGCAGCCACTATCAAGGCAATAAAACAATGTGTTTTCCCACTATGTCCAAAGGACACTGGGGGAAAACTTTCCTATCTCCCTTCAGCCTCCTGACGGATTAGACCCCATTCTGTCAGGTGGCAAGGTAGCATGCCAAGGCATACTCTACCTTGGGGCATCAAGACATGTCATGCATTTGAAGGAGAACATCATATGTGCGTCCCGAAATGAATGGTCAAGCGTGAACTACCCATGAAGGTGGGAAGAAGGTCCACCATCGAGGGTAGTTCACCCTTCACCAAAAATGAAGAGACCTCCTTGATATGCATGACATCAGCAAGAGATGGCTTAAAAAGGCAATATACCTTCACCCAAATACCGCCAACCTATCTCTTGCTGATATAGACATAACCCAAAGCACCAGCCATAAACATGATATATTCTGTAAACCCAAAGGAAAATAGACAAAACTCTCTATGTCAGCGCCTACAAAAAAACAAGGTCGATGTAAACAGAACTGGGTTCAATAACACAAAGAATGTATGACCTCACCCCATAGTAGAAGCCAAAAGAATGTATAAAAGCTCCATGCCCTAAAAAATCCTCCAAAAGGAGTGAGTTTCTCAGAATTTATTCGTACTTTTGCCATGCCGTTTGAAGCCATGACTCTCAGACATGGCAAAATCCTGAGCAACTATCAGTGACCAGGAAATGAATGAAACATTAAAATATAGTGCTACAGCTATCATAATAGAAACATCTTTAAAAAGCAAAAATAGATGAAAGAACCCATAAAAATATCTGCATCAGACAGAATTCTCTTTGTAAACATCAAAAGATCCTTCCACTGTACGGACAGACATAGTGAATACTATCGCCCATCAACATATGAAGCCACCAGAAAATATTGGCGAATCTCCAAACAAAGACTTTCCAAGATTTCACTCGTGGTAGGCCATGTCGATGGAATCGTGAAAGAAGTAATCGTTCCCGAAAAATGGCATTTGTCAACAGACCCTAGATATCCCAACAGATACGAATGCATAGGAAAGGAAATAGATGACTCTCCCTATCTCAACAAGGATGCAAGCCAGCTCATAACCATTGGACAAAATCCAGTGGCATACTACAATTGTGATTAGGTTTCATTACAAGAGTGCAAGCTTTGTACTGTATAAGACAAATTGTACTTTGAAAATGCATCATTTTTTGTATTTTTGCTTTGGAAATACATCGTAATCTGAGAAATTTTGGTTTGGAAATGCATCAGTATAACTGGTTTTTGGTTTGGAAATGCATCAGAATAACTGATTTTTTTGGTTTGGAAATGCTTATTTTTTGCTTGTTTTGTTTGGATTCTTGAAAATAAGTTGTATCTTTGCGGCATGTTTTTAATGCATTTGATTTCTGAAAGCTATCTTTCAATATGATCATTTGGATAATACATAACCATATTATTAAAGATAAACTTATGTTTGAAAGAATCGCCATCAAATATCTTCGCCAATGGGCGAAAAAGGAAGATCGTAAGCCGCTGGTTTTGCGAGGGGCTCGACAGGTGGGTAAGACAACATTGGTAAAGTTGTTTGCCAAGGAGTTTGATACCTATATTTATATGAACCTGGAGGAGAAGGAATATGCTGAGCTGTTTGCTGCAGACTATTCTTTCGAAGATGTATTAGCTGGAATTTATCTCAAAGCTAATGAACCGATGGATTTCGGAAAGCGCACCTTGATTTTTATCGACGAGATACAAAATGAGCCGAAGGCAGTGCAAACCTTGCGCTACTTCTATGAGAAGCATTCTGAAATCTATGTGATAGCAGCGGGATCTTTGCTGGAAAGCCTGATGGGGCGACATATCTCTTTCCCTGTTGGCCGTGTAGAATATATGGCTTTGCATCCATGTACTTTCGTAGAGTTTCTTCGTGCCATGGGTCAGAAACAGATGGCAGACAGTATAGAAAACATGTCCTTGCCAGCTTCTTTGCATTCTTCGGCCATGGAGTGGTTCAAGAAGTATATGATTGTGGGTGGCTTACCCGAAGCCGTTGCCAATTATGCCAAGTATAAGGATATTGTCAGACTGAATGGGGTATTTAATGCGCTACTTTCAGGCTATCGGGACGATGTGGAAAAATACGCCAGTAAACCCAAGGAGCAAGATGCCATCCGATTCATTTTGAACTATGGCTGGACATTTGCAGCCCACCGCATCCAGTTTTCCAAATTCACAAGTTCTTCTTTTAAGGCGGCAGATGCAGGCAATGCTTTCCGGATATTGGAGAAAACGCTTTTATTGGAATTGGTATATCCTCAAACTACAGCATCATTTCCGATTTTGCCCGACTTGAAGAAGAGTCCTAAGTTGTTATGGATAGATACGGGCTTGGTGAATTATGTCGCAGGCATGCAGGAAGATTTGCTTTTCAGCAAAGACACCGATGAACTTTGGAATGGTGATATAGCAGAGCATATTGTAGGTCAGGAATTGTTGGGTTCAACGTTTATGTTTGGCGAGAAAAGAATGTTTTGGGTACGTGAAGCCAAGAACTCTCAGGCAGAAATCGACTTCCTGATAAGATACAGATCGCACCTGATTCCGATAGAAGTAAAGACCGGCAGCAATGCCAAACTGCGTTCCTTGCATCTCTTCATGGATGAATCGAAAGAGAAGGTGGCACTGCGTCTCTGGAATGGCCCGATGACATCGGATACCGTTACGACTCTGAAAGGTAAGTCTTTCACTTTATATAATATTCCGCTATATTATGCCGGTTATCTGGAAGTATTCCTGGATAGTATAAGCAATACCATCTGAGACCGATGCATTCGTCCACTGGTTGATTTATGGTGAAATTCTTGGCGTTCATGCTATTGAGATAGTCATGCTGCAAGAGCCCGGAGAGTGGAAACCAAGCCAAGGTTTAGATTCCACTCTCCTCCAAGGATGCCCTACAGAATTCTTCTATTCTCCGATTCCGCTTTCTCAAGAAATCATATTCTGCTTCTATCCAGGCAAGATATTCACTGGCAGAATGAGGATAAGGATTCTTCTCAAAGAAACTCTCACCCAACCACAAGTTGACCTTCTCATAATGCTCATCCACACAATCCTGCAAGAAGAAAAAGTCCACAAATCCCTTGAAGTCAACAAAGAGATCAAAGAATTCCTTATCCCTTTCCATGGCTCTTGACAGAGGACTGGTACCTCCCTGATAATATCTTCTGATGCATTCCAAGGTGTAGTCCCATCGGTCACAGATACGCTTGTTGCAACCGCGGGCACAGTTGAAACTATACCTGTGCTGCGGAAACAGCATCATGCCACCTATCGTGTAGAAGTCCCTAACATACTTCTCCACGAAAGAATGATAGTCAGGAACCATATTACGGACAGCATCCAACACTTCCTTTTTATCAGCATGGCGAAAACTGACCAGGATGGAATCACTTCCCATGTAAAGCTCATCCCACCTGAGATAATACCTGCTCCTTCCATCCGTCAGCTGCATGCTCTGCCCACAAGGAAGCCTGCGACTCCAGAGAAGCTGATGATACCGCCTAAGGGTTGGACTTTTTGAGTCCGGATCCATCTTGGACCACCCCAGATCATCTTCCTTCCAAAAATCATCCCAATAATGGGCCGTATCACTGGTAAAGTCAAAACCAACGTCAATATCCTTCAATTCATATGTATCCATAAGCACTATATTTACTTGGCAGATGAAAATAGATCCACTGCGATAACCGTATTCTTGTCGTTGTTTACAGATAAAGGCAAAGACTGTAACAATCTTCTTACCAAGAGGCTTTTTACTCAGAAGTAAAGCCATGAACCTTCAATCTGGTTGCAGTATCCAGTCCATAAGCCCAATATCAATGACCGCCTACACGTTCCATACCTCATATCCCATATTCTGGGCTATCTGAAACAACGGACTGAAAGTCTGCTGATATGCCGCCAGGAACCGTTCACGATTCAACTGTAGCAGATCTCGTGGCGTATAGCCAAGAGAAGTGAAGTCCAAATATGTCTGTTTCATCTTCTTTTACTTTAAGCTATAGTCGAGAGGTGATTACAAATAGTAACCACCTCCCTCGCAACTTTACAAATAGTTATACTGCCGTAAACTGATATATCATATAGACAAAAATCCATTACTTATATTGTATAAGCTTTTGCCCGGTCTCCCATCCACCCTTTCGATTCAACAAGTCGGGCTCATACCATTTATTGAAAACGACATAGTCTCGCTTGGGTTGACGCACTATCGTTGCATTGAACTGCACATTGGTATGTGTCTTTCTCCCCCTAAAAGGAACATACTGTCCCTGATAGGAATGAAAACCACTGACAAAAGTTCCGCCACTATTCTGGTCAACACCAACACTTGTGATGATTAAAGTATTGGGTACATAGGTTTTACCCTCGAAACAAGAACCATAATAATTTCTACAGAAGATTTCCAAGACATACTTGCAATCTGCTGCAGATAATTGTGCCTTGCAAATACACACATACCCAATAGCCATAAAAAGTAATAGAATTTTTCTCATATTTTTATTGTTAGTTGTTTGATATTCCAATCAATGCCCTCCAAATGACACCTTGAACTTAATTCAGTGATGAAAAAGCATCCGAAAAACAGACTTTAGGAAAGGAATAATGCCAGTAGCATTTACGACAACAGGATTGCAATCCCTAACCTCATGAAGAGCTTCATCCAAATCATTCTGCGTCTCTTCCGGTGTTTTCTTGACAGCCACTCCCATCTTTATCATTTCAGAAAAGGTAGTTGCCCTGCCATCAACCATCCATTTCTTGTCGATACGCTGAATATTGTGGTTCCTGCCATCAAGACGGTAAGATTCTCCATCAGAAACGTATGTAGTGTTGTCACTAAAGTTAATGATTCTCATTGTTAATTGGCTTAACCGCATTGTCGAGGGCTTTAGTTAATACTATAAGGCATAATCCAACACCTTCAAAAAGGCTAAGACGACACCCATTATCATGAACAGCACCTTCAATGTAAAAGGCAGTGCTCTATTTACATTTCAATTTCAAGACCGTTTATTCTTTGATTTTGTCACAGCTCCCTTTTCCTTTAGCCACGGATAAAGCCATGCACCATCAATCCAATGCTTGCAGCGCTCCTTAGCCCACTCCGCTGACCTGATAAACAGATCGGAAGGAATGACATCTATAACCTTTCCCTCCAGCTCATGATCAAACTGCAGCTTAAACTGAGAGAGCAAGTCATATAAAGGATCATCAAAGTAGTCTGCAAAAACATGTTCTCCTGTTTTCATGTTTTCAAACTCGAAAGAACATAACAGATAATCAGCTGATGCATGTAGGATTCTATACATACCTTATTATATATATTAAATGGAGCTATGCTGGGCACTACGCAACCAGCATCATCCCATTCATCTATATGTATTCTTACTCTCCACTTTCAGCTTCATCTTGCGATTTCTGCCCAGCACGAGCCATCAGCTCATTGTATTCTTCATCAGACATTTTTCCAGTCTCATGAAGACTCTGAACATAAAGGTATGTAATCTGGCTGAACACCAATTTCATACCATTGTAACACATACCGATGAAGTCACTATCGAATAGCTTGAGATCCGTCTCCTCGCCGTCCTTCTTAGCCTTTATGTTAACACCAAACTGTCCTTCTTCCTTACCTTCGTGAAAAGAAAGAGACAACTCGAACAACTCTTTTCCATTCATTTCATTTTCATTCTGTTCCATTTCTATGATTTTAAATAGTTAATATCTGACTACAGCCACTTGCAAATTATGCTTTCTGGCCGTATCTATCATGTTCTTTGTACCCCGGCTTTTGCCATCCCAGAAGGCTATGAGAGCGTGAGCCACGCTAGCCATCTTAGCATTTCTGATTGGTCCAGCTGCCCTTCCGTGGACTTTCCAGTCAGCCGGATATGTCTCCAATTGAAAACCTCGTTCCTGAGCATATTTCTCACCCAGGGCATCTGCTCCAGAAGCATGCCCAGAAACAATGACAATATCTTCCGGCTGCTGATTTTGGAGATAGTAGTCACACTTCTCTTTCAGCAGTTCGTAGTCTGTAAAGTCTCTGCATCCTGCTATGATGACTCTATATTTAGAGATAAAATCCAATATTAGTCTGTTTGCAGCATCTACTTCTTCTTGACCCATTATACATCAATTTAAAAGTTATTTTTTCAAAAGGATCCCTATTTAACAAGAACCCTCCAAGCAAAGAACTATGTACCGAAAATCCAGACCTTACACCTTAATTAATATAGTAGGCCATCAATTATAACTATTCATCTTAAAAGAGAAATGCTATTCCTTTTTCATTCCAATATCAAAGCCACCACAAAGGTATAAAAAACGAGAGTAACCACCAAACTTTTAGCTCATATTTTTGACTTTTTACACTTTCAAGACAATGCGATGCTATTTAAAGCCAAAAACAAGATTGAAATTCTAAATAACGCTTCCCAACATAAGTACAGGAAAGATTTTAGGAAAGGATTTAACAAATGAAATGGGAATAACTAACTGAACTCTAAAGGTTTATGTACAGTTTCAATCCTTATTGTAGTGGACGATGGTCTCGTACTAATGAAGGTGATATCCTTATCTTCCCAACACTGGAGGTCTTAATCCTTATTGTAGTGGACAATGGTCTCATACGTTGCCTAATGGAGTTAAGTGTACAAGTTGTGCTGTGTCTTAATCCTTGTTGTAGTGGAAGATGGTCTCGTACTGGAGTTTTAAATGAGAAAACCGGCGAAAACTACCATTGTCTTAATCCTTGTTGTAGTGGAAGATGGTCTCGTACTTTTTTCAATCGTAAAGAGTTTAGTAATCTTAGTATCTTAATCCTTGTTGTAGTGGAAGATAGTTTCGTACTTGCTATCATTGGCGAGACTAAGCCTATCAAGGAAGAGTCTTAATCCTTGTTGTAGTGGAAGATGGTCTCGTACAATATTATCCAAATTATGAGTGGACTTGTAGTCATAAGTCTTAATCCTTGTTGTAGTGGAAGATGATCTCGTACGCTGACAGAGGTTATACTCTCAAAGTTACTGGCAAGTAGTCTTAATCCTTGTTGTAGTGGACGATGGTCTAGTACAATTAGTGTTAATCTCAGAGTTCAGAACGTACGTACGTCTTAATCCTTGTTGTAGTGGACGATGGTCTAGTACCGAGTCTCCGAATCTCTTCCCATAAAGAGATTAGTCTTAATCCTTGTTGTAGTGGACGATGGTCTAGTACAGTCCATCGACAACTTGTTGGTGGCATTCCCAGACAGTCTTAATCCTTGTTGTAGTGGACGATGGTCTAGTACCTATCTGACTATGTGATTAAAAATAAGATTCCATATGTCTTAATCCTTGTTGTAGTGGACGATGGTCTAGTACGAGTTGGTGGGGGATAAGTTGGGAATGGGTGAGGAAGTCTTAATCCTTGTTGTAGTGGACGATGGTCTAGTACATTCAGAGGCAGTTCAGCTGATGCTCTTTTAACTAAGGGTCTTAATCCTTGTTGTAGTGGACGATGGTCTAGTACGATGCTAATATAAAACTTGTTATCCCTAAGGGTACAGTCTTAATCCTTGTTGTAGTGGACGATGGTCTAGTACTGGAGACAACAATTCTTTCTGCTAGCATTCGTACGTCTTAATCCTTGTTGTAGTGGACGAAGGTCTAGTACCTACTCATAATAGTACTACTATAGTAACTTATTATTGTCTTAATCCTTGTTGTAGTGGACGATGGTCTAGTACTTAACCATTCAGCAATGAGCGCCTCACAGATTGAGGGTCTTAATCCTTGTTGTAGTGGACGATGGTCTAGTACATTAACCTCCTAAAATAGTTATAAAATGGAGACTACTAGTCTTAATCCTTGTTGTAGTGGACGATGGTCTAGTACTCGACCTTATAAGACATTACTGATTATCAATAAGTTAAAGAACTTTACTAAAGAAATATTCACTTTCCTTAACTGAAATTTAACCATTTCTTAGCGAGTGCAAAGGTACGACTTTTTTTCGAGATATGCAAGCCAATTATTCTTAAATATTTGAGCAAATAATCCCTTAATATTAACAGCTCTTCACAAATACATTCAAACCAATCCCCAAAAAACTAAAGCACCATTGTAAACAGCCCCTAAAGCCATCTAAAATGGTGCTTCCAAATACTATATCTCAGACAAAACCTCCTCAATACCATCCAACAACTCCTCTATCTTTTCTATTACCTTTTTGGCAGAAAAAGGATTTTTCTTGAATCCTGCATGGTTGTAGTCATTGCGCAATTCAACAATCTTCTGTAAGATGGTCACAAAGGCCTTGTTTCCCCAAACGCTATCATCTGCCAAAATCTTCTCAACAAGTTCCTTGTTCGGCTTTTTTTCTTCAGTATCCTTATTCTGTGTCTTAATCGATATGCAACCAAATATAGCACCACGATTAGCCTTTTTTCGATAATCAAGTTGATAATGACAGCACAAGAAAGTACCCAAACCCTCTTCCAACATGGTAGTGGCCTGCTGATATAGTTTATTGGCACAACACCATTTGGCTGCCTTGATACAGTTCAGAACATTCTCCCTGGCATCAAAATCATTCAATGACAGCTTAATCTTCTCAAAGATAGGCCTAAGCTGAACAATCGTCACTTTCTGTATTTCACTAGCTGTGCACTTCAAATCACTTACTTTCTCGCTATTGATGACAGCATACCCGCGACAGGTCGTGCGTTCCTCTACCATCTCCTTCAACGTCTTGACAAAGGAACGTAACTTTTCCGCATCCTTCGTACGTGTTTCGGTATTCTTCAAGATAGGGATAAGTGAAGACTCTGACAACTCAAAGAGCTTCTCTACCTGACCATATCGCAAATAATCAGAAGCCGCCAACGTCCAGTCCTGCAGAACAGAAAGTGGCAAAAGATCCATGATAGGCGCAATATTGCTCTCCTTGTCACGAGCCTCGTAATTGCCATAAAAGATAGCCTTCACCTTGACATTCTTGAGCAACTTGGCATAGTTGACAAGCACCACCAGCAGCATGGGAAGATAACGGAAACTATTGGTGATGTCAAGATACAGTTCGTCACCCTCCTGAAGCTCATCAAAGATAACCTCAAATATCTCCCACATCTGCTCACTGTCTTTGCCATCCGGAATCGCTATATCCTGATAGGAGAGATTCATATCCAGCAATATCTTCTCCAATCCCTGATACGCAACCTCTTTCTGGAGCTTGGCACAGAAACGGGTCTCCAGATTCTTGTCCCAGTTGTTCTTCCGTGCCAAATCTGTCAGGAGCATAAGAACCAGGTCGTTTTCTCCTCCCCAGTTCTCCTGCTGCTGCAGATATTCGAGTAAACTCTTCTGTACAAAAAGAGTCTCACTTCCCGTGAATTCTTCCTTTCTGTATCGGCAGGTCTCATAGAAAGCTACTCCCAATACAGATAAAAATACTCTTCTTCCCATATAGCTTAATCCTGATAATTCTCCAAAGCCTTTTTCAAATCATGAACTATCTTATCTCTTAAACTCATAGGCTCCATGACTGTAATCTTACTTCCATATGACAAGATTTTGCTTCTCAGCTCAAAGTTGTCATACACATATAAAGATACATAAACATAATCCTTGTCTTCTCCGTATTCAGAAATTACTTTCTGAGATGCATGGATAGGCTTGCTCTCTATATATGGATACTCACCGCGTTCTATACGTAACTTCACTAAAATCGGTTCCGCACCATCCGGCTTGGTTACACCCACCACATTTTCAAAGTAAACAGAAAAATCAACGTCACATTCCTTATAATGAATATGCTGGTTGGCCTCCATCTTGAGAATTCGGTCCAGAGCCAGGTTGTAGATTTTGCCCTCCACCTCGTCTCTGTGCTTGGTGGCAATGAGATACCATCGCTGGTTATACTGCTTGAGGAACTGAGGAAATACGGTCCACTCACGCTTACCTCTTCCAGGAACCTCATATCTAATGTCCATGGTCTGATGCTGTATGATAGCCTTGAGTAAAAGCTCCAGCAAATCATGAGGTTTCACCCTTCCATGAGACTCCAGTAATACTTTTTCAAAAGAAATGACAGGACGATTATTATCGTCATACCCCATGAACTTGTTGATTTCATCAGTCAGGGTGGTCAAGGAAGACTCCAAGCCCAATCCCAGGAAATCACCCAAAGCTTTCTTGATTTTATCTAAATTGCATATAACAACTTGATTGGCAACAGTATCACCCTTAATAGAGAAACCAACATTTTGATATACCAAACATTGGCAGCCATCTCTTTTCTGATCCCTGTTTATTTTACCGCCTAGCTCGAATTCGATTTTTTCCAAGTCGTTACGATACGTACGATCTGTATACTGCACACCTAGTTTGTGATTACATTCGTCACAAATTTCCTTTACAGTCATTGGACGTTCATAATTGCGCAGACATTCATCTATGAGATTCAAGCGCTTCTGATATGTCATAATATTCTTTCCCATAATCCCCTTTATTACTTAATATATTTTCCCGCCGTAATAAGCGATGTTCTTAAACTTTCAATAATCTTGCCAGAAGAGAAATTACTCTCCAGGGCATGAGCCACGACATTCCGGTTTTTGGTAATCTCGAAATAAACACCTCTCAGCTCAAATGGTATGAATTCCTTGTCACTGCAAATCACATCCTTGATACTCTGTCGTTCATCCTTATCGAAAGGATTGTGATTTGCAGTCTGACATGCATAGGAAAGGATGCTCTCCTGCAAGGAAATCAAGGCTGCCGCATAGTTCATGTGCTTGAACTGCCACTGGGCCAGCTGATACTGGAAAAGCGCAGGATTCTGCTCTGTACCCTTGAAGTTATTCAGAAAATCCTTCACCACCGGCTTCACGATCATTTCAGGAAGCATAGAATCAAAATCCTTTTTCATCAAAGCCCTCAAAGACTGGGTCTCCTGAGAGATAGCATATAGATGGTTGAGATTCATCACATCCGAGAAATGCTTCAAACGATTGGTCACATCCGTGTCCTCCTGCTGAAGCAGACCTGCAATCTGATAGGCATTGCCATACTGCTTAAAGGCCATGGCTCCCACAATCCAGTCATTGAGCTTGAGGATTTTCTTCAGATCCACAATCGGAGCATAACCATACTCCTTGTTCATCTCAATCATGCTATAATATATATGAGAAATCTTGATATTCTTGCTGCTGACATTCTTCAGATAAAGAAGCAGGTTCATGATGGTAATAGGCAATGAACGGAAAGAATGGGTGACATCCACTATGAGTTCATCACCCGTGGAGAGCAACTTGTTCAACTGCAGGATGATGTTGATGTTCTCATTGATTTCCTCCTCATTCACACCATATCTTATCAATGCCAGATGTGCATCCTTTCCAATAGCTGCCTCTATCTCCTTGACATGCGGAATAAACAGATCACTCTTGCTGGTGGCAGCTTCACAATGCTCTGCTATCTCACAATACACATCCTCATCGATCACACCGCCGTTCTTCTCCTGAAAATAGCGATATACCTCTTCCCACATGCAATGGGCAGTACCGATCAAAATGACCTTGTCTATATTCTGAGTTTCATACAATGCAGCTGCCATGAAAGAGTATTCACCCAGGTTCTCTTCACCCAGATGATAGGAAGCCCTACGATATTCTCGGGCAGACTTCTCCTCTCCCTGTGCCCCCTTGTTCACCAGAGGCCCTGTACCGATGAATGATATAAGTACCTTTGACATAATATTATTGATTAAAGTTTTTAAATTTCTCCGGAAGTTCCTTTCTGGAAAGCGTACCAAAGCCCACACTTCCGCTTTTTCCCAGAGCAATGCCATCTGGCAGTTCCATGTTGCTGACAAACATCAGATCAAAAGTATCAAACTTCACATGCTTGTAGCTCTGTTCCCTTGTCTCCTTCATCTCCGTGATGGCACATTCAATCTGCTCATCGGCATGATAGCCGATGCCCTTCAGAAAGGAAAGGATGTTTCCTGTGATGACCTTCTCCAGAAAATTCACCTTGTCCGTAAGAGCCAGCATGGAATGATATTTCTTGAAGTTTTCATCAGTAAGACCGATATAACTGCTCAGATGATAAAGCTTAGGGGCATCTTCTATTTTGGGAAAATAAGGAGTAAGCGTACAATCCTGTACATGAAACTCCATCTCCTTCTTTCCAATCATGAGACTTATAGGAAACTTTCCCACCAGAGCCATCACTGCCATGGCTGCTTCTGCTATTCCAATCAGACAAACATGATTATCAATTACCTTGTACTGTACCAGGGGATATCCATATCTCAATCCATTTGCCTCATGATTGTGAAAACAGGGATTTTCCCTGCCTGCCAATTCCACGATGGCACCACGAAAACACCTGAGTTCAGTAGAGCTCAAGGTTTCCTTAAATCTCAAGATGGCTATGTTAGTTGCTTCCATTTCTTATTTTTTTGGCGAAAATACAAAAAAATATCCGATAAATAACATTTTCTTGAGGAAAAAATAGTTTTTACCATCTTTTTTTTATACTTTTACACCCACAACCGTAAAAACAAAATAACATGGAGAAAAACAAATACATATATGGAGCCTCCATACAGGGTATCCAGGGTTTTATCTTCTCAACCAACTCACTCAAAGACATCGTCGGCGGCAGCGAGCTGGTAGAAAAGATATGCACCACCCTCTTTGAATCCAACTACCTGCAAGGAGCTACCCGTATCATCAATGCAGCCGGCAACATCAAATGTGTCTATGATGATCTCCAGGAATGCGAGAAAACCGTCCTGGAGTTTCCTAAGACCGTGATGCTGGCAGCTCCTGGCATCACCATCAGCCAGGCTGTGGTAAAGGTAACGGAGGAAGAACTCAAGACTCACTTCGCTTCCTGCATGGACCTGCTGGAGAAAAAGCTGAAGATCCAACGCAACAAACCAGCCAGAAGCATGACCGTAGGTTTCATGGGCGTAGAACGTTCAAGAACCACAGGACTTCCTGCCATCACACAGGAAAGTCAGGAATATCTGGATGAAGGAACACTAAAGAAACGCAACCTCTCCGTCGGAGGCAAGGCAACCATCAGCTTGGCAGAAAAGAGTTTCCATATCAAGAATCTCTCTCCTAAGAACATCGCCTTGAACATCGAGGATCTCACAGGCAAGAATGACTGGGTAGCCATCATTCATGCTGACGGTAATGGTCTGGGACAGATTCTGTCCAAATTCAGCAGCTCCATGGAAAAGCTGAAAGACTTCTCAGAAAAGCTGAACCAGGCTACCTGCCAGGCAGCCCGAGCCGCCTTCAAAAAAGTATATACCGCAGAAGATTATACACAAGAGTCAAGCATCTTCCCATTCCGTCCTGTAGTACTGGGTGGAGATGACATGACCATGATATGCAAGGCAAGCCTAGCCCTCGACTATGTAAAGGTCTATCTTGAAGAGTTTGAGAATGCCACCAGGCAGAAGCTAGGTGCAGATAACGGACTCACTGCATGTGCAGGCATAGCCTTCATCAAGTCTTCCTATCCGTTCCACTATGGATATGACCTGGCAGAGACGCTATGTACCCAGGCCAAGATCGTTTCAAAGGATCCTCTTATCCAAAAAGATGCCCCAGTAGCACCATCAAGTGTGATGTTCTATAAGGTACAGGGAAGCTTCATTGAAAGCTATCCTAATATGATCCTGAAGGAAAAGACCCCACAAAAGGGACTTTCCTTCAACTTCGGACCTTATTTCCTGCACCAGACGGAAGAATACTGGACGATAGAAGAGCTGGAGGATACATGCAGCATTCTCAACGGCAAGGAGGGCAATGCCGCCAAGACCAGCATCAGAAAATGGATGACCGCCATGCACCAGAATACGGAAATGGCCAAGCAGGCAGCCGCTCGCAGCTATGCCATGCTCTCTGCTTCTACCAAGCAAACTTTCCAAAAGGCCACAACCCCACAGAAGAGAACGCTTTCAGAAGATGTTTTCTATCCTGCTGCGGATCTGCTGGACTTAAACACAATTCTCAACCAAAGAACAAAGGAAGGATAAAGCAATGAAAGACTTAACCATAAAAATAGAGTTCTTTTCACCATGGCACTGTGGGTCTGGCCTCTCTGCCGGTGCAGATGCCGATTCACTCGTCATCAAGGACATCAATGGTCTGCCATTCATTCCAGGCAAGACCATCAAAGGCCTCATAAGAGAAGCCGTAGAGGATTATGCTGCCCTCAGAGGTCTGGACATGGACCTGGAGAAAGCCTTCGGCAAGGCAGCTACCGCTGAAGAAGCCCTTCCATCGGGCACCCTGTTCTTCACCAATGCTACCCTCAAAGAGGACGAGGCTAAAAGCATCCTTTCCAACCATGTGGAAGACCTGCTGTATATAAATAAGGTGGCAACAGCCATCGATGAGAAAAACGGAATCACCCAGGAACATAGCCTTCGCACCATCGAAACCACCATTCCATGCACGCTCTATGGCACAATCCTCTATGTGGATGATGACATGGAAAGCGTACTGGAATCAGCACTTGGCTTCATCAAGCATATGGGAACAGGCAGAAACAGAGGCCTGGGCAGATGTAAATTCAGCATAGAGAAAGGAGGTAAGGCATGACAACTCTTCAATTCAAATGTAAACTGCTCTCAGATGTCATTCTGAACCAACGAGCAGCCACAGAAGGAAACCAGGAATCCCTGACCTTCATTCCGGGCAACAGCTTCCTGGGCATCGTAGCCAAGGACTATATGAGCTTCCCTATCAAGGAGCAGACTGAAATCTTCCATAGCGGACATGTAAGATTCGGGGACGCACACCCGGCATCCAAGGACGCCAAGACAAGAAGCCTCCATATTCCGGCATCCCTCTTCTACCCAAAGCTCAAGTCCTTGGGTGAGGAAAGCTATATCCATCATTTCTATAGCCGTTCAGATGACAAGAACGGTACCAAGGGGCAGCCACAGCAGCTCAAGCAATGCCGCGAAGGCTACTATGAGTTTGAGGGTAACAAGGCTAACGCTGTAGAGTGCCTGAAGAGCTTTGCCATCAAAAGCGCCTATGACAGAACCCTTCGCAAGAGCAAGGACAGCCAGATGTTCGGATATGAAGGACTGGAGAAGGGAAGCGAGTTCTATTTCTCTGTAGAGATAGACGATGAAGCCCTTGCCCCTGTCATCGAGGAAAAGCTGATAGGAAGAAAACATGTGGGCAGATCCAAGACAGCACAGTATGGACTCATTGAAATCACGAAAGCTTCCTTCCAGGAAATTCCATCTGCAGCATCCCAGTTCTCCATCAATGGAAACAGCTATATCACAGTCTATGCCGACGGCAGACTCATCTTCCTGGATGAAACGGGAACACCAACCTTCCAGCCAACAGCCCAGATGCTGGGACTCAATGGAGAAATCGACTGGGAGAAGTCACAGATCAGAACCTTCCAATATGCTCCTTGGAATGGCAAGCGCCAAACCAGAGATGCGGACCGTGTGGGTATCGAGAAAGGCAGCGTCTTCGTGGTCAAGCTCCATGAACCACCAACCGGCTCACAGCTTCCTTCCTATGTAGGCAACTATAAGAATGAGGGATTCGGTAAGGTCATCTATGGATGGAACCTGCTGCAAAAGGCAGGAGAAAACGGACAGACAAACCTCTGCCTCTCCCAGAAGACAAAAGCGCAAGCTACAGAGACAAGAGCATTGGAGGGAACACCGCTGCTAGCATTCCTGGCAAGAAAAAAGCACAAGAGCAGTTCTTCTGTCTATATCTATGAGCAGGTGAACCACTTTGTCAAGATGTACAAGCCATTGTTCTCACAAGGCAAGTTCTCCGCTCAATGGGGTGCCATCCGCAGCATCGCCCTCCAGCGTGCTACCATGAACGAGATTCTCCTTGAACTCTTCGACAAGAAGGAATTGCAAAAGCGAGAGCCGTCTCCAACAGATCCAAGAACCGAAGTCATAGAGTCAATCGGCTATATTACCCATGGAATCAAGGCCAAGGACTGGAAAGCCAAGCAGAGAGACAGAATCCTCAGAGAGTTTATAGAGCAGATGGGTAACAACCAGGAGTATGGAGACCTGTCTCAAAGAGCATTAGTGAACCTTGCCTCTGAAATGGCAAAAAAACAACAGAGCAATGCAGATAACAAAATATAAATATCGCATGATCGCACGCATCACCCTGGAGGCAACATCACCTCTAGCAGTGGGTAGCGGCGAGAAGGACATCATTACAGATGCACCCGTGACTAGAGACGTGAATGACCTGCCATATATCCCGGGTACATCACTCATGGGCATCATCCGTCACAGCATGAAAGACCTGAAGGAGAGTGACTCCATCTTCGGATACCAGAAAGGAGATAAGGGAGAAGGCTCCAAGGTCCTCATATCCGATGCACTGCTCCTGGGCAGCAACCAGAAGGCCATGGACGGTCTGAAAGACATAGAGCAGGATGAGTATATCAAGGCTTTTGAGGTGCTGCCTATCCGCCAGCATGTAAGAATCACGGAAAAGGGTACAGGCGCAGACCATGGCAAGTTCGACGAACAGGTTGTGTATAAAGGCACCCGATTCATCTTCGAGATGGAACTCCTCTCTGAAACGAAAGATGACGAGAATATGCAGAAACTGCTGAACGTCATCTCCTCTCCTACCTTCAGAGTCGGCAGCGGAACGAGAAACGGCTTCGGAAGCATGAAGGTCGTGAGCTTGAAATACGCAAGCTATGATCTGACCCAGGAAAAGGACCTCAATGCCTACCTGAAAAAGTCATCATCGCTGGAAGAGGACTGGAATGAGGCTATGGAGAAGAAGCCATGTGAACTGCAGGGGACTGACTGGATCAAATATACACTCACCCTCAAGCCATTGAACTTCTTCCTGTTCTCATCAGGATTCGGAGACGAAGAGGCAGATATGACACCCGTCAAGGAAAACTATGTGGACTGGTCAACTGGCAAGCCAGAAATCAAGGAATCCAAGAGCCTGATACCGGCAACATCCGTCAAAGGAGCCATTTCACACAGAACAGCCTACCACTGGAACCGCCTCACGAAGCATTTCGTGGACAACGCAGAAGCTATCGCAAGCGACAGAAACAAGGCATGCCTGGATATCTTCGGCACCACACTGGACGAAGGAGACATCAAACCATCCAGAGGAAAGGCCATCTTCTCAGATGTCTTCATCGAAAACACGGATTCAAAGGTTCTTCCTCACATCAAGGTGGATAAGTTTACCGGTGGAGTGATGGACGGTGCCCTATTCCAGGAAAAGGTAAGCACTGCGGAAAATCAGGAAATCGTGGAAGAAATCTGGGTTGAAAAGGAAGCCCTTCAAGACGAAGTTGTCAGAAAGGCATTCGAGAAAGCCCTCCAGGACATCTGCGACGGCCTCCTGCCACTGGGCGGTGGCACCAACAGAGGAAATGGTATATTCATCGGAACACTTAACATACAAGAGTAAGCATGGAACATCAGATAAAAAATGCAAAATATGAGGGCTACCTCTGGCAAAGCGACCAGAGCAAGCCAAGAATCATAGGAGAAGGAGAACCTCTTTCTCTTACCCTCACAGACGGCGAGAACCCTTTCGTCGTAGAGGGACTGCTGTGGAACCCGGAAGAAAACACTTCTACCCAGATCCGCTATGTGGATGGAAAATACTTCATTGCCACATATGAGGTAAAGCAGGAAGAGCTGGATGGCTCTGCCACCACAACTCCAGTTACCTACCTGCCACACCGTCTTCCAGGCGTGAAGGCACTAAAGTTCCTGCGCCAGTGGGAAGAGGTGAAGGATGAGCTGTGTGAAAACATGCCTACCCTTCAGCTCAAGGCAAACATATTCGTTGGATTTGAAAAATAAAGGAGGAACTGAAAATGAAAATTACAGCACCCTATAATTTCGTACCGCTCAATGAAAAGGTGTTCTACCCTTCCTGGAGTGAGCAGGTAACTCAAGACTTACCGTTCGCAGACTCAGAGGATGGAGTAATCGAGGTGAAACTCAAGAACGTATCTCCTCTCTTCACACGCGACGGTTCACTGAAGGAGCACTCCACTCATATCATGGGCAATGACGGAAAACGTCACTACTTCATCCCCGGAACCACCATCAAGGGAATGTTGCGCGAAATCGTAGAAATCATGTCCTTCGGCAAGATGCAGGAGGACAAGGACTTCCAGAACAGATGGTTTGGCTACCGTGATGTGGCCAACAGAATGAATAAGGCAAAAAGCGCAGAATACCTGAAAAAGGTAAATAATGCCATACCAGGCTGGCTTTCAAAGGAAGGAGAGCGATATTTCTTCACACCTTGCGATGGACAACTGGAAAAGATCCATAGCATTGAAGTTGGTTTGAATTTCCCAGGATATAACCCAAATGGCTCTATTTGGGAAACCAATGTTTCCGTAGGCTCGGATTCCAACCATTATCCAACCTATCCTGAGAGAGAAAAAGATGGAATAAGCTACCGAATCGTCTGCACAGGACTCATGCAAGGCAAGAAACATGAACTGTTGTTCCCTTCTGACAGAGGTGACAGCATCCCTTTAAGCGAGGAAACCATCAGAGCCTTCAAGAGTATCTATGAAGGAACTCCAGATTTCGCCAAGGAAAAAGAAGGAAAAGGCTGTTTCCTGATGGCTCTTGAAAAGGGTTATGAAATACCGGTATTCTATCTCAAGATGCAAAATGGTCAGGAGATCCTCGGTATGTCCAGAATGTTCAAACTCCCATTCAGAAACAATGTACGCCAACAGGTAGAAATCCTACAAAAGGCCGACAAGACCAGACACGATCTGGGAGAAACCCTGTTTGGTTACACTGGTGACGACAACCTGAAGGGAAGAGTACAAATCAGTCATGCCTTCATGGAGGGAACAGTAGAGGACTCTGAGCTTATAGAGACAAAGGGAATTCTGGGAACTCCTAAGGCCTCCTACTATCCTCTGTATCTGAAGCAACAGCATTCACCATACAAGACCTATGATGAAAACGAGGGTATCGCAGGAAGAAAGCTATATAGAATCCATTCTGAGGGAACCACCACCCAGCTTCCACAAGGTGAAAACAAGAATGTGGGAACAACATTCAAGGCCCTTCCTGCCGGACAAACCTTTACTCTCAGAATCTCCTTACACAACACAAGAGAAGCTGAGATTGGAGCTATTTTGACAGCCCTTACTTTCAATATGAGTCCAGAGGTGTTCTTCAACCTGGGTATGGCCAAGGCTTTTGGCTTCGGCAAATGCCACATCGATAAGGAAGACATCACCCTTCGCGGCTTTAGCCAAGACATGAACTACTATATGCAGCGCTTTGAGGAAATGATGTCGGTGTTCACTTATGAGAATTACCAGCAATTGTGGGCACAAACCGAAAGCATCACCCAACTCGTCAATATCCTCAGTGAACATACAGACGAAGAAGTCAGAATGATGGAGATGAAAGAGTATGGAGACAGCAAGTTCGAGAAGAAGAATCCTTTCAACAAGATCCAGGAAAAAGGTACACCAATCCACTCATGGCTATCTGATGAAGACAAGGATAAGATCAGAGACCTTGCACTCAAGGCTAAAGGTGAAAGAGCAGAAAAAGAAGCCCGCAGATCACTCTCCGAGCAATATGCGCTCGCCAAGAGCTGTGTAGAAGCTAAGGATTTCCAAAAGGCAAAGGAACTCTATAACGCTATCATGGACGAACTCCTCAAAAAAGGAATCAACATCCAGGAAGAAAGACAAATCGTTGCCGATATAGAGGAACAGATTGCCGAACAGGAAGAAGCGAAAAAGCAACAAGCAGCAAAAGCTGCCCAGGATGCTATAGAAAGAGAACTTGAAGCTGGTCTTGGCACCACTCTTGACAAACTCGCAGGTGATGGCGTTAGCTATAGCATCAAAGACTTCAAGGTATGCTTCCAGAAAGTAGAGATATGGCTGAAAAAATCCAAGGCATTACAGCTCAATGAATCCGACAGCAACGACCTCTTCAATACCTCAATGCGCTTGCTACAGGAACCATCCAAGAAGGAAGTGAAGGAACTTGCCAAGCCATTTGACAAGAGTGGAATCTGGAGAAAGCTGACAGGTTTCCTTGGCGAAGACAAGGCCAAGGAACTCTATGATTCCTACCAGAAGTAAGAAAAAGAAGCTTCTGCTTAAGGAAATAAGACAGGAGAGGTCCAAATAGGACTGAACAGAACATAAGAATATCAGAATAGTAAAATCGATCCCATACCAAGGCAACCAACCTTGATATGGGATTTTTTCATGTAACAGATAACCCTACCAATGAACCAAAATAACCGATGAATAACTCATAAACAAATGATACTAATCCTTATTGTGATGGAAGATGGTCTCGCACTACGTAACACATATTTCGGGGCTAAATTGTCTGATGGGTCTTAATCCTTATTGTAGTGGAAGATGGTCTCGTACGTTTCGATGTGGATATCGAAACCTTGCAGAATTACGGGTCTTAATCCTTGTTGTTGTGGAAGACGGTCTCGTACACCTGACCGCTTGCTTGTGGAATGGTGACATCAGTCGCCTTAATCCTTGTTGTGATAGAAGATGACCTCGTACGGCAGAGTTGAACAAGATTCGCAAGGATGCGGGTCTGTCTTAATCCTTATTGTTGTGGACAATAGTCTCGTACTTGCGTCAGTTTATGCACGTGGTGTACTTGACACCTGTCTTAATCCTTATTGTAGTAGAAGATGGTCTCGTACGCTCTGAAATTACCTGCATGGGATGAGAAAAGACTGGTCTTAATCCTTAATGTAGTGGAAGATGGTCTCGTACCTCACTGGAGAAGTTGAGATTGTTATAGTGTACGCGTCTTAATCCTTGTTGTAGTGGAAGATGGTCTCGTACACATTAAAATTATGGCAACAATTTCAGTCGGACGGTCTTAATCCTTATTGTAGTGGAAGATGGTCTCGTACTTATTGTCTGTTTAAGATAATTAAGAATGAGATTTAAGTCTTAATCCTTATTGTAGTGGAAGATGGTCTCGTACTTTCTGCTAGCATTCGTACAAATGCTGAGAACGGTGTCTTAATCCTTATTGTAGTGGAAGATGGTCTCGTACTTTTGCTCATGGCAAACGTAAGATGCTCAACATTAGGGTCTTAATCCTTATTGTAGTGGAAGATGGTCTCGTACGTTATTTTATAGCTATAGACTCTATAAGCGATGAGTCTTAATCCTTATTGTAGTGGAAGATGGTCTCGTACTGGCGACACCTTCATCAACGAGATTAGTGGTGAAGGTCTTAATCCTTATTGTAGTGGAAGATGGTCTCGTACTTCAAGTTTCTAACATTAATGGTACTATCAGCATTAGGTCTTAATCCTTATTGTAGTGGAAGATGGTCTCGTACAATGCTACCTCCTTAACATATACAATATCTTAAAATTAGTCTTAATCTTTATTGTAGTGGAAGATGGTCTCGTACCTATTGATTACAATGGCATTAGTGATGCTTATGCTACGTCTTAATCCTTATTGTAGTGGAAGATGGTCTCGTACCAGCTCAGCCATCGCAGGTACTCACTGCCAGCGGTATGTCTTAATCCTTATTGTAGTGGAAGATGGTCTCGTACAGAGACTGGTGAGTTTGTTGAGACTACTACCAACGAGTCTTAATCCTTATTGTAGTGGAAGATGGTCTCGTACTTACTTTGCCGGCGACGGTGAGGGGGTGACAGTTAAGTCTTAATCCTTATTGTAGTGGAAGATGGTCTCGTACGATGTTTCACCAAAAATAACAAAACACAAACACAAGTCTTAATCCTTATTGTAGTGGAAGATGGTCTCGTACCAGTTTTGCATTACGTTTAAACGAAACGATAAGACAGTCTTAATCCTTATTGTAGTGGAAGATGGTCTCGTACCCCTCTTCCTTTATTATTAACTTAAATTAAATAAGTAACTGTTCAAAATTAATTTTATAAATATGAATAATTCACGAATAAGTTCGTACCCACAGACGCCAAGGCCA